>JAFGPP010000007.1 GCA_016936135.1 Thermoplasmatota archaeon | reverse complement strand
CATTCCACTAACATAGACGTAGACAGTAGCTGCAATTGCCACAGTTATTGCGACCATTAATATTACACCAATTACAGCAGAAACAGCCTCATCATTAGCTTTAAATTTTCTATTTGCTTTCATATCCCATCATCTCCTGATTTATACTAATTCCTTTCTACATTGACATTTTGATATATATAATTTATTTGCAGGTGTTTATGCAGGTTATTAAAATATTTCTATTCTAGCAACTAGCTTTCCACCTTCACCATCAATTATGTCAACTTATATCACGAGTACTTTTATTTCCAATAGTACTTAAAAGTATCTCGAAATATTTGCAGAATGGAATAATGTCTGATAAATATATTATTTCTAATAAATATTTCCATTTTTTTCAATCTGAACTGTTAATAAATAACCTTCTTTTGATAGACTTCTGAAACCAATGACATAATTATCCCCTAAGATATTGATAATATCAGGATCATTACAGGTTTTTTGCAAATTTAATAAATCTACTATGCTATCGATAATATTGCCGTTTGGCAAAATCCTAACAGTTTTAAGTACTCCTAGATCGCTTTTCCCTCTATATGCAATCGCATAATATTCCTCGGAAATTTGAATAATATCGGGTTCTTTACCTTGGTCGCTATCAAATATGTAAGTGTCTATAATTGTATCATTTATATCCCCTACACTTGAAATATCAATAGTAGTTAGATATCCCTTATCATCCGGCCCCTCGTAAGCAATTGCATAAATTGTACCTGTCACATGTATAATTTCTGGATCAATTCCCTCATCACCCTCGAATTCTAGTGAATCAATTACGGTATCACTAATCTCACCGTTAGATAAAATCGCAGCAGTTTTGACTATTCCTTCTTTATCTGATTGTCTATATGCAATTGCAATCATATTTTCTGAAATCCATACAATGCTTGTTTCTGTTGCTTGGAGGGGTTCAAAAACTAGACTATCTTTTACACTATCACTAATCTGCCCATTTCCAAAAATTTCAACTGTTTTCAGAGTTCCTTTGTATCCTTGCCCACGATAAGCTATTGCAAAAATATCTCCAGATACATGTGTTACATCTGTATTTAAGCCTTGATTGCTATCAAAAATTAAAGTGTCTAAAACAACATCGCTTATTTCTCCCTTGCTGTCAATATTTACAGTTAGCAGAGTTCCTTTGTTTCCCTGGCCGTTATACGCAATGGCAAAAATATTATTGGAAACCTGAAAGACGTTAGGCTCTTCACAGTATTTTGTATCAAAAATTAGGGCATCGATCTTTTCGCCAATATCTCCATTTGATTCGATTTTTATTGTTTCAATTATGCCAGAATCGTTATCCGCTGAATAGACAACAATAGCAAAAGAGTTACTAAGAATATAGATCATATCAGGACCACCACTTATATTGCTATACCAACTGATGTCGCTGAATGTATCTTTTACAAATCCTTGGAAAACGATATCTTTGCTATTAAAATCAACAACAATTACTTCAACTTGTTTTCCAGTATAATTGCTAATTTGATAGGTTATCGTTTCACCGATGTTCCATTCACCATCAAGTTTATAGGAATCTTCCAAATAATTTTTAACTGTAATATTTTCACTTGAATTTGCAATGTTAATTTTTATTTTGGTATCTAAACTTAGGGGTTCACCACCATAATGTGTTAAAATTACGAAATCCTCAATTAGAGATCCTTTGATCGTTACAATAGGGGTTTCAATTTCTGGTCTCTCGGATAATACGCCAACATATATTGAGGCAAAAATAGCAACTGTAATTGAAAGTATTAACATACTTCCTAAAATCTCCGATACGGCCAAATTTTCAATATTTCTATTATTCATAGTAAATTACATTGTAATAATTCTTGTTTCTATTCAATCCAACCGGGAGCAATTTGTGCTTTAATGGTTGTGACATACAAAGATAAATCAACGGTAATAGAACCACCAAATTGTAGAATAATTCCATTGCTATTAGTTGTAAACCAATAGTCATTTCCCAAACCATATGTTAGACCATTGTTTTTTAATGTTGTATTCAGGAATAATCTCCAAGCAGTTGGATATAAAGTTGTTATATTGATCATACTAACTTGCGGAATGATTAAATCTTCATGAGTGTAATATTGGGTTTGAATGGGATAAGTGCCGAATCCGCTTACGGATGTTTTCTCACCAATAGGTGTCAATTTTACGGTTTTGAATGTTATATCCAGTTCTGAGACGTTGTCATAATCTGCATAGAAATATGGAATAACTGAAATAATTGATCCTTTTGATTGACTGGATATTATTGCTCCTGCCTCATAACTATACGATCTATCCAGAAAGTAAGCATTTTTTGAAGAGTATTTAATGCATCCAAGGGCATATGTAAAAGTTGAACTGTCATTTGTTACATCTAGACAACAACTCTCAGTATCTATTCTTAAAAAACCAAATGCCCTGTTAGATGATAAAAAAGGAAGTTCTTTACTACCCAGTGTAATTGAAGTTGAAACTGGAATATCTTTTTCAGTTAATGATTGAGTGTCAATTGCAAATTTCATTAAGGAAAATTGATCTGCGACTTCATCAATGTGTTCTGCTTCTTTTTCTGCCATCCAGTTAGGTATGTACACAAGTTGAACAACATATATTACTGAAAGTACAAGACCAACTATTAAGATCGAAACAACAATGCCTGCTACAGCGTTGTCATTATCGGTGAAATTATTTCCTTTTTTATTGGATTTTATCATGTTTTTCACCTAATTTACAATCATATAATTATGGTTTGAATTTATTGTAATTGTCATTAATTGTGGATTGTGGAAGTGCTATATCATAAATAGTTATTTCATCGATAATGCAATTGAATCTTCCAAATATTAGATCGTTAGAATTTATTGTAATTAAGTCTGTTAATGTCTTATTGGCAACCTCTTTAGAATCAATATAAAGTTTCATTTGTTTATCGGTAGCATCTTTATCGTAGGTTAATACAATGTGATTGAAACCTGACGAGATATTTGCATAGAGGGTATTGCTATTAATTGAACCGAAAACCATTGTGGAATTTAATTCAATTTTATAAGAACCTTCTTTGGCAATGGCCCAACCTGGTGTTTCTTTAGGTGTAATTTTGATAGTTTTGACATATCCATCATATACGCTGTCTTTTCCGTAAGCTACAGCAAATATCGTACCATTGATTTGTATCATATCAGGTTCGTATGTATCGGAGGTTTCAAATTCAAGTGCATCGTCCACCCAATCGATTATATCGCCGGCCGGGCCGATTCGTATTGTTTTTATGTATCCATCATAACCTGGTCCTCTATAAACAATTGCATAAATGTCTGTATCAACATTTACAATATCTGAAGGATAAGCATAGGATGTTTCGAATTCATAACTATCAATAATAGACGTACTTATCAGTCCACCACCTGATATTCTGACGGTTTTTATCCATCCATCTTCACTATCTCCAGAATAACAAATTGCGTAAACGTCATTTTCTATATGAATTATTTTTGGAAAGGTGCATTTGCTCGTATCAAATTCCAATTTTGATGTTGTCTCAGCAGTGGCAAACAATATATCAGAAATTTGACCATCGGTAGCTATTTCAATCGTTTTTAGAAAGCCGTCGTCACTTGGACCTCTATGTGCTATTGCATAAAAATCGCTGTTGATATGAAGCATGTACGGTGTTATACAATAAGAGGTTTCAAATTCAAAGGATTTGATTATAGTGTCGCTTATGCTTCCATCAGCATTAATTTCAACTGTTGTGACAAATCCATCATTTCCTGGTCCCGTATAGGCAATTGCATAAATTGATGAAAAAACGTGAACGATTTCTGGATGAACACAGTAGCTTGTGTCAAACTCCAGATAATCAATTACATTTCCTGTTATGTTTCCGTAATCATCGATTTCAACGGTTTTAACATATCCATCATCGCCCGGTCCCGAGTACACTATGGCAAAAATGTCTCCTCCAACATGAATTATTTTTGGTTCAAAACATGAATCTGTTTCGAATTCAAAAGTGTCAATTATAGTATCATTAATCTCTCCAGTATCTGAAATAGTTATTGTCCTTAAATAACCGTCATTATAAAGACCTCTAAAGACGATAGCGTATATCTCTCCATCTATGTGGATGACATCCGGTTCCCTGCATTCGTACATACCAAACTCTGCATGATCGATATCGTAATATGATATTTTCCCGTTATTTGCAATTTCCACGGTTTTTAAAAATCCGTCGCTATTTGGACCTGTGTAGACAATAGAATAAATTGAACCGTCGATTTTTACAACTTTAGGTAAATAACAATCGGATACCTCAAACTCATAAGTATCAATACATACCGGTATGATTAATCCATTACTTAGAATCGTCATGGTTTTTGTGAATCCATCATTATCGGGACCACGGTATATTATTGCAAAAGTATTTCCGTCAATATGACTTAGTTTCGGTTCACGTCCATAAGAACTATCAAAAAGTTCTGTGTCAATCTGGCTCTTAGTTATGATACCATTTGATTGAATCTCTATTGTAGTAATTATTCCAATTGAACTAAAACCACCATAGGCTATGGCGTATATATCTCCACTAACATGAGCAATACTTGGCTCAAATCCGTCAAAAATATCAAATGCGTAGCTGTCAATTACACTGTCTTTAATTTGTCCATCATTTGCAATTTCCACAGTTTTTAAGAATCCATCGGAATCAGGGTTAGTATAGGCAATACCAAAAATATTGTTATCAATCTTGATTAGATCAAAATCTTCTGCAACCCCGATCATTTCAGAATCAAAAATCAATGTATCGATAACACTTTTTTCAATTATTCCTGCATCGGATATTTTAACCGTTTTTAAATATCCATCATAACCAGGACCCGTATAGGCTACTGCAAATATATTTCCATAAACTTTGATTATATTTGGTCCTCGGCCGTAGTTTGTGTCAAATTCAAAATTATCTATGACAGTTTTTGTAATCTTTCCGCTTCCGTTAATTTGAATTGTTATTAAGAATCCGTCATCACCATCTCCTCTGTAAGTAATTGCGTAAATGGATCCATCGATATGTATTATTTTGGGCTCGAAGCAATTCGTCTCATCAAACTCAAAAGTGTCAATTTCGGATTGACTAATTTTTCCACTATTTCCGATCTCAACTGTGGTTAATAGTCCATCGTTGCCAGTACCCCGATAACATATTGCATAGATATTTCCTGAAACATTAACCATATCTGGTTCGTAGGAATATAGACTTCCAAATTCCGATATACCTACAACACCGTTTATTTCTCCAGAAAATAACCCTGTATTGTTTTGTGGCTTCAGCCAGGATTCTATTGATATTTGTTCTGAAATATCTAAACTTTCAGAGTCGGGTACATCAATATAGTCATCTATTCCATCGAGATACAATGCGGAATCATTTACGCCAGTTGACCATTGAGCACCGAAAATCGTTCCGTGATTTTCACGACCAGATGAATCAAATGCAACACCTCCAGATCCTTCATCAAAATGCCAAACACCAACCTTTATAGACCATGTTGAAAATGATTTTTCCGTCCCTTCCAATTCTGTTATATCGTATCTTAATTGAGCTCTAAATAAATAAGTAATTTTTGGAGTCAAATTTGTAATTAACTCCCCATACGTTCCATTTCCTGATAAACTTACCCAAGATGTATTAGTCCATGAACCTCCTTCGGATTTATAGATAAATCGAACTACACCAGTCTCATTTCTGAAATTATATTTCATCCAAAGTCTTGCTTCACGACTTTCAATATTGGTCGCATCCATTGTAATAACATAAGGAATCTCTAGCAATTCTCCCTCCTGCAGTATGCCACCCATGATTACTGAATTACTTAGAGAATCTGTAATTGTTACTTCCACTTGTAAATCAGTTATATCAACAGCAGAAAAAACAAGTTTTTCCCCCATGTTCCATGTACCGTCTTTTTTTGATTCGAAATCCAAAAGATCTGCTACTATGTAAGTATAACTTTTTCCTCCAATAAGTAAAACAATCTTGGATTCCAAGGTAACATCTTCACCACCTCTATGTTCTAAAATAATGTATTTGTTTTCAGATGTCAACCCCGCAATCGATGAAGAGGGAGGAGTTCTATCTTTAGAACTTGTTGATTGATCTATTACAAAAAAATATACTGAAGTAAAAATAGCTATTGACATTGCAAGAAGCAAAACTGTACCAAGTATTTCCGAAACAGCATGCTTATTAAATTTGTTCCTGCCCTTTTTTACATTCATTTATTCATACTCCAAGCATAATTTTGAATGCAAGCCAGCATATTAGCACTATTACAAATACATGTTTTACACTGGATGTGAATTTACCATCTTCAAACACGCCGGCGACAATTCCTGAACCTAGGCCCTGGACAAGTGTTGCAAAATAAAATACCATGTTAATTTCATTCGTTGTGACAGTACTACCTGCTCCCGTTGCTGAAGCAAGTCCTCCTGCTCCCTCTCCAGTCATTGCAGGTATAAAACTGGTACATAAAATTGCAATAATTGCAAGAAACACAAACATGCCAACATAGATTACCACCACATAAGAACTCATGTTTGCACGTCTTTCATCCTCCAACAGTTGTATGTCCCTTGCATCTCGGGCTGCTAGATCTAATACATCGGCAACATTTCCGCCACTTCTGCTTGCTTCTATTATCAAAGAGATAGTTCTTCTTATTGATTTTGTGTTAACGCGTTTTGAAAATTCTACTAAAGCATCTGTTACACTTGCCCCCCATGATATCTGCTGAGAAATTTTCTGAATTTCAGGTGTCAAAATCCCATAGTTACCCCTTGAAGCAAAATGTATAGCCTTTGTAAAAGTCATGCCTGCCCTACGGGATTCAGAAAGATCACGAACAAAATCAGGAAATATTTTATCCAATTTATACTTATGCCGCTCTTCAAGATAGCGAAACATACCATATATGCCTGTTCCAGATAAAAATGCTAAGATTATATAATCAATCGGTCCGATGAGCTCCCCTAACACACCAATTAGGGATAAAAAGGCCAGAGTGATAAACAAAACTACCATTCCTATACTTGACGAAATTATCAATTTTTCCTTGAGTTCGTCGGTAAGTTTGAATTTTTTTGATGAGGTTTTTTTTTCTTTGATAAATTTCATATTTATCATCCTTGGGACATTGATTTAATTACAAATGAAAAACCCATGTGTATAAACGGGATAACCATGAAAATCAATAAATATAGAAAAATAAAATTGAAATCTCCGCTTATAATCATCATCAAAGGAATTACGATTAGTAGCAGTAAAATACCTGCAACTGCGGTTGTTACATAACTTTCGGCCATTATACTTAAACTTTCTATAAGTTGTTTTTGATCCTGACGATAATCCCACATGTATTGTTCGGCCTTCGCAGAAAAATATGACTTCAA
The DNA here is from genome assembly GCA_016936135.1 of Thermoplasmatota archaeon. Lineage (GTDB taxonomy): Archaea > Thermoplasmatota > E2 > DHVEG-1 > DHVEG-1 > JAFGPP01. The sequence continues at coordinate 8,884 of JAFGPP010000007.1, read as the reverse complement.
CGAGCCACCTGATGTCACTGTAACGATAAGACCTTGGGAAAATTCTTTGAATCTTTGCGATGGCGTGCGTTTTATGTTTGCTTTTATCGCAGTTAAAATGTCACTTCCTAAAAGAGCGACATCTCTATAAATCCAGGATGCCTCTTCTTTGACCTCACCATAAATTTCTTGTTTTGACAAACTGCGAAAACTCTCTGTTGGAGTTACCCCTGCAGAAGTCATTGCAGAAATAAAATTCAATGCATAGGCTAGATCCCGTTCGATTTTTTTCCCTCTGGATTTTGCTATGCTTCCAGGAATAATCATGAAAGCTAGGTATATTACCGCGGCAATGAATACAGGTATTATTAAGAAAAATGTGGTGAGACGAACATTGATAAATATTCCTACCATGGGAAACATAATTAAAATAAAAACAGAAATGACAACAAGAGATATAAGAAGCCCCAAGATGGCAGTTAGTAAGGCGGTTGTGATATAAACTGATCCTCTTACATCGATATGCGCCGATTCAAGGTGGTGTTTTAATTTTTCTGACGCTATTTTTTCGGCAAAGTTACCAAACCATTTATAGCTAATTTTTTGATACTTATTTAGCACCATCTCATTCACCATTATTTTTTAAATCTTAAAAATGCTGAGATTTTTTTATGCGGGGAGTTTAGGGATAGATCCTGGATCAATCGAATATTTTTTTCTGGATCTAGTTGTTTAACATTTGTTTCAATGTTTTCCTGAAATTCTGATTTTTTTTCAAAGTCTCCCGTTGATATTTTATTCATCAATTCTTCTCTTTTTTCAGAATAGGAAATGATAGTGTTAGCAACATCCTTAAATGCACGGATGTTATTTTTTCTCATCCAATTTAGTATTTTAACTCGATTTACAATTTCCTCCCTCATTTCCTCTTTTGTTTTGCCATGTTGGGCTCTAATACGTTCCATTATATAGCTTTTACCGGAATAGATAAATCTATCCTCGATTGGATCCCACCTGAAGACTTCGTTTGTCAAAATTTCTTTAGTTGAAGGATCTATATCAATAAGTTCTATAATTTTTTTACAACGACGGACATTTCTGTCGTTTATCTTAGTGCTTATTTGAATTGTAATAATATCTAGTGATTGGAGCATTACACGGGGAATATCGATAGGTTTACTCTCTAAACGATGAATTAACGATTGTGCCGAATCTGCGTGGAATGTGGAATAAGTAGTATGCCCTGTTGCCATAGCCTGGAATAAAACGTAAGCCTCTTTTCCTCTAATTTCACCTACGAGGATATACTCAGGTCTTTGTCTTAGTGCTGCCTTCATAAGATCATAAAGGTCGATTTCGCCTACAACTTTGTCCCCAATTACTTCTCCAAATCCAGATCTAGCTACACCTGGAATCCAGTTCGGATGCGGAAGATTGATTTCTCTTGTTTCTTCAATAGATACAATTTTTGATCCGTGAGGAATGAATAATGAAAGTGCATTTAGTGTAGATGTTTTTCCAGCGGCTGTTCCACCTGCAATGAGAGCATTGATGCCATGTTCAACTGCAATCCATAAATAAGCTATCATTTCAGAAGACATTGTGTTATAATCAATTAAATCGGTTGGCGTTATCGGGTCCGATCTGAATTTTCTAATCGTGAAAGTTGAACCTTTTGTTGTAACTTCGTTGCTAAGAGTCATTTGGATTCTTGACCCGTCAGGCATTGTTGCATCAAGCATTGGCTCGGCAATTGAAATATATTTATCGCATTTTTGTGCTAGTTTAATCACAAAAGCCGAGAGCTCCGTTTCGTTATCAAATTTTATGTTACTTTTTAGAGAACCGTGTTTGCGGTGATATAAAAAAACCGGTACTTCAGAACCATCGCATGATATATCTTCTATATGGGGGTCCCTCATCAAGGGATCTATTCTATCATAACCAACAAATTTTCTTTTTGTATAATAAAGAATTTTTTCCATGAATTTCTCATCAATGTTCAAATCTAACTCTGCAATAACTCTATCAATATTTTCTTTTAGAAAAGAGTCTACAACTGATCCTTCTAATTGATCCAATGTAATGTCGATTGAGGATATCAGGGATGCTTGTATTCTTGCAAGAATATCCTTTTCTTGATCAGAAATCTCGGGCTCTTTTACCAAGTAATATTTATCTAAAGTGTCGGAGTCTCTTAAAATTTTTACATAAGCATATGGTTTATAAAGGCTGTATGACTCCAATTCATTCAAATTAGAGGTTAAATCGATTTCTTTATGAGATGGATTAAATAAATTTGAAATTTCATTAACTGCTGATTCAATGGTTGGTCCTGTTACTGATAATTCTTTTTCGTGTTCCTCTTTTTGTTTCCTGTTTAATTGTGAATGCAGCGATGGCCATTTAATCATTTTATTTTTCACCCCCTATTTTTTTCATTACCTCTTGGGGGTTTTCTACATATTTGGCGGTGAGTGAGGCCACCTCTTTGAAATCCTTAATATTGTTTTCCTTCATCCACTCAAGCAGCTTTGCCCTGTTTCTTAATTCCTTGGTAATTTCCTCTCTGGACATATCCTTTTTTGTTCGGATTCTTTCTAAAACATAACTTTTCCCAGAATAGAAAAACTTGTCTTCTACAGGGTCCCATCTAAATACTTCGTTTGTCAAAATTTCTTTAGTCGCCGGATCAATGTCAATTATTTCAATTATTTGTCTGCATCTTCTGGCTCTTTTATCCCTTACACGAGCAGTTGTCTGGATGCATATGATGTCTAGAGATTGTAGCATTATTCTTGGTATGTTAATTGGCCTACCTTCCAAACGATGAATAAGTGATTTTGCCGAATCTGCATGAACTGTTGAATAAGTGGTATGCCCTGTTGCCATAGCTTGGAATAAAACGTAAGCCTCTTTTCCTCTAATTTCACCAACAATAATATACTCAGGCCTTTGTCTGAGCGCTGCCTTCATAAGATCATAAAGGTCGATTTCGCCTACAACTTTGTCCCCAATAACTTCTCCAAATCCGGATCTAGCTACACCTGGAATCCAGTTTGGATGTGGAAGATTGATTTCTCTTGTTTCTTCAATAGATACAATTTTTGAATCCGATGGTATAAACAATGCTATTGCATTAAGTGCAGAAGTTTTTCCTGAGGCTGTCCCGCCGGCAAATAATGCGTTAATGTTGTTTTCAACTGCAATCCATATGTATGCCACCATCTCAGAAGACATTGTATTAAATTCAATAAGATCTGCTGGTGAAAATGGGCTCTCTCTGAATTTTCTAATCGTGAAAGTTGAACCTTTTGTTGTAACCTCATCACTGAGAGTCATTTGGATTCTTGACCCGTCAGGCATTGTTGCATCAAGCATTGGATTTGCAATCGAAATATGTTTTCCGCACTTTTGTGAAAGTCTAACTACGAAAGCCGAAAGTTCGTCTTCATTTTCAAATTTTAAATTACTTTTTAGAGAACCGTATTTTCTATGGTAAAGAAAAATTGGTACTTCAGAACCATCACATGAAATATCTTCTATGTTTGGATCGTTCATCAGAGGTTCAAGTTTACCCAGTCCAAGTAATTCCTTTTCCAGATAATAAATTATTTTTTGTTTTGAAACAGGTGCAATTTCAAGCGAGTAATCGTCAATTATCTGGTTAATTTTTTCTAACAAATATTTATCGTTTCCCTTTGTTTCACATTCGTCTGTATCTAGATTAAACACGCTTAAGGTTTCCTTAATAAACAAGAGATTTCGAGTCTCTTCCTCGGAAAGTTCAACTTCTAAAAGTAAGTAAACCCTGTCAGGATAATCCTTTCCATGGATAACAGATACCCTACAGTAAGGTTCTAACAAGGGATAGGTATCTAATTCCTCGAAGGATTCTAAATTATTTAATCCCATCTCCTCAAGTTTTTTTGTTTTGAGTAAATCAAAATCAAATGATATAGCATCAGGTTCTTTCAAGTTTGATTCTTTACCGTTTTTATCAATTATCTGAATTAATCCTGCTTTAGCTGAGGAAATAGTTTTAAAATTTTTAGAAATCTTCCCTATTTTGCCGTTTAAATTAGACCTTTCTTTCTTCGTTTTCTTTTTTTCTAAGGTTGTTAGCTTTTTTGTTTTATTTTTATTAAATAGTTTGTTTTTAAGATTGATTGCTGGCACAGCTTTGGCGGTTGTTTGTATCTTTTCATCTTTTACTGTTGTTTTATTTTTGTCATCATCTTTTAATTTTTCAATTTCGCCATTTGTTTCCAAAGTAGGACTTAAATATTTTTCCTCTTTAGATTTATCTTTGCTTGATAGCACTTGATTTTTTTCCTTATTTAACTTTTTCCTGTTTGATAAAAATTTATTTTCTCCAATTATTGATTTGAACTTTTCTTTTACATTGTTCTTGTTAAATTTCTTATTGCGAAATTTATCAAATCCCTTAATTGAAGCAACTGTTTTAAATTTATTTTGCCAGAGTTTATCCTTAAATATATTCTTTGGAAAGATGTTTTTTTTCCTTTTTATTTTGTTATTTTCTAAATCTGGTATTGAAACTTTTTTATCTGGAAATGAAGGTATTGAAAAATCCGTGAATTCTTTGGGTGATTTTATCTCTGAATCATCTTGAAAATTCAACTTGTCTGATAAAATTAAATCAATTTTTTTAGATATGTTTAAAAAATTATCTCGAGTATCTAAAGATGAGGATTCTTTTTTTCTTATATCTTTATTTTCCTCTTTCAAGTATACTCGCTCCTAGTTACGGCTATACATGCTTCTATTTGCAGTTTTTTGCACCCATCATTAATTTTAACAATATTAACCCTAACACCTATAGTAACCTAAACACGAATAGTTGATGAATAATTGGTGGCATCACATCCTTAAAAGTACATATTTAACATTGTATAAATAACTTTCTTTGTATGTAACCCAACAACCATAATTAGACAAGTTTAAATCAAATATTTATATGCGTAGTATTCGAAAGGGGCCCGTGAGGTAGCTTGGATATCCTACCGGCCTTCGGAGCCGGTTACCGGGGTTCGAATCCCCGTGGGTCCGTTAAGTCTTTCTCCCGTTGGCACAATGTCAGGAGGCCCATTTTTGCCGTTTGTTAATTTTCGGGGAACTTTTTGGCCCTGCCCGTGATCCTCTTTCATCAAACGTTTCATTCTTTTGCTATTCGGATGAAATTTGAGTACGGCAAGGAACCAGTCGTACTTGTGTTCCTCCCAATATTCCTCTGCATCTTTTATGTAGTCCTCGGATACATCGCTTTCCCTGTCGTGGCCCAGACGCCTTTTTACCTCTCTCAGGTCCCAAACCTTGTTCTTTTCCTTGTATCTGATCAACGTTGCGATTGCACACCAGTCCCTCATTATTTTTGGTGTGAAATATTTCCAAACTGGCTTAACATATTTTGAACAGTAATGCCACAGTTTTGACGATGATGAGAACGGTCTTCCAGTCTCCGGGTTGAGAAATAAAAGACCTCCGACGTCTTCCTCAGTCAATTCGAATTTCTTCATTATTCGTGGCCGATGTATCGTTTTCCAATTTCTGAGACTGTTCTGCTGGTGGCTGTGCATTATTGGTTTGTCAACCTTAATAGTGTGCTCTGGGTTTCCTGTTTTAATCTCTCTCTTTGTCACTTTGCATTCTTCGAAGTCAACATCTGCTACCCTTATAATTATAAGTTCTTCAGGTCTTGCTCCAATATGAAATCCGACTGTAAGTATTGTTTTCAAAAATGCATTTTTTAAGGGATCTTTGAAATATTTGTAATGAATCAGTTTGTTCACTACAGGCGGCATCGGTAATTTCTTGGGTCTTGGTGCAGGTTTTTTTCTTAGTCCTAGATATGGCGTTATCGTCTTTCTGATGTTATGTATGTTACATGCTTCACCAAAGGCGTTTGCAGCCTTCAGCAAGTTATCTACTTCATGTCTTCCGTATTCCTTATTTCCTGTTGCAGCTATAGAGTCTTTGTATTCCTCTCTTGTTAGATATAATAATTGATTGATCAGGGTTTCCAGATTTTCTTCGAAGTTGAACCAGTTTACTGGAAAAATTGGATGGTTCTTCATTCTTCTGAGTTTTGTAATATAGTTTTTTACTGTATCTTCGTCCCGTCCTTTCGTGATTATCCACCAGTTTTTAAATTCAAAAAACATCTCCTCGTGAGTATTGAATTTTGAACGGTCTAACCATTGGACATAAAGTAATTTGTTTGGATCTATTTGTAGAGGTTGATTTTTTTCAACACCTTGATTTTTTGCAATGTCATAAGATGTTTTCACCTTCCTCCCCTCTTTGGGGATATTAAAATATTGCTCGATTTTAATTTTAGGTGCCTCTATATCAACGGAAGTGTTTCGATGATCTTGGCTTTCACCTCCCCCAGTATTTATGTCAGATGATAGTTTTTTGCCGTTTAAAATACCTGCTGTCGTCTCGTCAACTGTCCAGATTTTTTCATTAGTCTCAGCTAAGTCTAATGTAAATCTCGAGAGGTCGGTCTGACGTGCAGATGAACCCTTTACACGCAGTGAAATCAACCCTAGTTACGAATCAGCTTCACAAATGCTATGTCTTACCAATGGGACAATTTGCCAGTAAAAATTCTATTGTAGGTTTTTACTCTTTTACCACCATCTCTTCAAAACAAAATCTCTCGTGTATCCTTCCATCAAAAACTGATACAATCTTCCCATTTTCTGGGCTAAAATTTTTTGACTCTCTGAAAGCACTCCTGTTCATTTTTCTTACCCAATTTTTAAGGCAAGAACTAACTGGAACTCTGCAATCCTTTCCAAAATAGATTTTGGAATATCTTCTATTTTCTGCTATTATCTCACAACACAATTTGTTTTTATTATGCAGTTCTCCCCAATCCATTTATCGGTCTCCTTTAGATACAAAATTATTAAGATATGTTGTTACTGTCAGTCACCTTTCGTCAGCCACTGTCGCTACATATCTTCCATCTAAGCCTTTCGTCTCAAGGCTTTCTTAGTAAGCAATGGTTCCTATATCGTCCGTCTTTAGGTCCATTTGACCTGATATCCCGTCTTTCCTCGTGTTCTTTCTGATTACGAAGTACATTGCATAAGGCTTTAATTAATGTTACTATTTTGCTCAAATTTAACTTTAATTTCTCGACAGCTGTCCGATTAATCAAAATAATCGGATTTTTACTAAATTATGTCAAATAAAATAATATTCCTAATGCCTGAAGAAAATTAGGTTGGTAAGATAGATATTTATTGGCTTGATAAATATTAAAATATTTAAAGTCAAATGGATTCAACTTTCTTTTTCAAATCAATAATTGGAACGGGCTTGTACCCCTCCTTTTGTAACTGAGCTACTGATATTGATTTTCTTCCTTTTAGCAACTTGATAATATCGTCCTTTGAAAATGTCCAGAAGTCCCATTGAGCCAGATCCATGGGATCAAGCATACGTCTATCTTGCTCTTTGTGATATGTAAGTACATAGACATCAGCATTATATTCCGCATCTTTTTCAAGTCCTTTATCAGTCCATCTTTGTTTTTCTTGAATCACAAATCTGGGATTTGGTTTAGTCCCATAGTCCCATGATTGTAGATATCCAGTTGATTTAACTTCGATTCTTTTTCCATCTTTGGTTATAAGGTCACATGGCTCCCAGGGATTGCGCGGTTTATTGTCCAAATCCAAAGCCCATGCTACAATGTATTCTGCTAATATTCCCCTGTTTACGTTTTGAACTAAGTCCGAGTATCCCCATCTCCAGAAATCTAAGGCAGTTCTGGTATTGTCTCCTATCGAAGCTTCTTTTCCATCAAAATGAAATTGTTTAATTGGTGAAATGAAGTCGACCATTATATCAAAACCAATTTTAAGTATAATGCATTTAGATTTAAAAGAGAAACTATTTATCAAAAAACAATTATTCAACTACTCTTTCCAATCATTGATTTTTCTAGATTGACAATAATTCTTTCCAAATGGGTAATCAACATTGATGTAGCTTGTACTATTCCCAATTCCTTAGTATACTCGAAAGGTGTCATTTCCATATCTGGATATCTGGTGAACTGTTCATGTGGAAAAGTAAAACTCGCAATTATATAAAGCATAGAAAAATCAATTGTATTAATAAGGAATTCAGATGTAAAATTCCTGTTGTAAAATTTGTCTATTATTTCGGTATTATCTTTCCCGTCAAGGTGTTCGCCAATTTCTTGGTATTTTGGTTCGGTCCATGATAATAATCATTACCAGTATAATCATCACAAAAATTACCTCCCCAGTTTGTATACCCATCTGGTTCATCAAATCCAGTTTTCATCCCTAACATCAAAACCTTGCCTAAATAAAGTTCTTGACTATCACTCTCAGAGTAAAATTTTGTTTTATTAATAAAATTTTGTACATCTTCGATAGTATCAACGGGGGCCCTCCCTACATATACTTCTGGCGAAAAATCTGGATAATCAAAAAACCAGCCCCAAATACCGTCTTTATCAGCATCAAAATTTCTGTCCAAACAAGCATAATAAAGATCGGAGGGGCATTGTATATTATATTGATAATAATCGTGAATCCAACTTCCACACAAATATCTTGCAGGAACATCAGGATGATCCCCTCCAAGTAATATGTAATCAGTACCCCAATTGTTTCTGGCACTTTTAATAAAATTCCTTATATGGCACTGATCGTCATTATAATAGGGATCCTTATCGCCCCATTCGCCATCCCAGTCATAATCTTCACAATCTAATATATCTTCAACTGTTACAACCGTTGTACTTGTTCCTCTTGAGTTTTTATAATCTGCTAAGCTCTGAAAATCTTCACGCATTTCTTCGGTGGTAATTATGACGTACTTAAAAGTATATTCT
>JAFGPP010000056.1 GCA_016936135.1 Thermoplasmatota archaeon | reverse complement strand
CGTTCAACAAGCTCATTCTGAAGCGAGGAGAGCTGTTTTTTATATTTGTCTTTTTTGCGCTTCAGAATAAGCCTTATTGTTATGCGAAGTTCACCCTGTAAATTCTTCTTCGCGCCGATTTTTATTATCTTTGAATGTTTTTAATTCATTTTTTAATATTTCAAGATTTCCAATTGGTAATTTGTGTTCTTTCCATTTTTCAGAATAGCCTTCTTCACCTTCTTCAAAAACTACTTCGTCAACACATCGAATTACAGCTCGAACAAAATCTACTAAATCCACTTCTTCCAAAAATATTAACTCGCCTTTTTGATTTGGCGTAATTGATAACAAATCACCATATCTTATAATTTTTATTTCGATATTTTTTTGAATCAATTTAAGATACCAGCGGACTTCTGCAGGTTCTTCCCATAAATAAAAATCTGATTCGCCTTTGTATTTTAATATTTTTATTGCAGCATTAACCATTTCTGATAATGGATCATTCATGACATCAGAAGCATCCATTTCAATTTTATTATTTCCAAACTCGACTGAACACTTAGCCCATCCAGCATCCTCAACAGTATATTTGATTATAATTCTATTTTTTGTTTTCATTTATATGTCTTACATTTTTTTGTCTTTATCGGCGCGTTTTTTACAGGGTGAATTTTGCATAACGTCCCCGCCAAAGGTTTAGTAGGGCCTTAACTATTGAACCTTTGGCGTGTTGCCTGTTGTTTTTAGCAAGGTTTTTTATTTCTTCCTGGCCAGCAATTTTTTGTCTTGTAAATTAAAGTGAAATAACGCAATCAAATAGTTACCAATAAGTTTAAGAATAAACTCCACTGGTTTTGAATATGTTACTTACATGCAATAATTTACTGTTCTCTGCCTGTAATGTATAATTTCTTTTTACTTGCCCCATTATTTTTTTTATTGACACGGAGTATTGTTTGTGTAGATACACTATATGGTTTTTGGATGTTGTTATCGCTGGAAACCAATCTACCGCTCAAGGTCAGTACTGAGTGGCCTTTGGAATGCTCAAATGGTGAACTAATTTTAGAATGGTGTTGTCCGATAAGCGACTGCGAATTACTTTTTGAAATCAAAATTTCCTCAAGATCGACATCTGAATACGGGGAAGTTACAGATAATCTCTTTTTAATAATTTTTTTGTCGTAACCATCGAAATGAATTGTACAATACATTTCAGGTGTTACTGGAGAACCAACTATGCCAGCTTTTATAAAACGCATGAATTTACCATCATTAGCAGTATAGGAGGTATCAGGTGGAGATAAATAGGTTGAAAAGAGAATTACCTTTGCATACTCGACCGGTATACCACTTATTGAATCTAATACTTGCCCTGTTACTTTTATCTGGAGAGAACCTTCAGGCTGCAAAAGTATAATCTGGTTAACGAAATTAGTAAACGTGGTGATCTCTATACTTTTCGAGTAATAACCAGAGTGGCTTATCGACGTTAATAATGATGTATTATTTGGCACGGAAATAACTTGATTAAAGGAACCTGCTGAATCGGTAGTGAAAAACTTATAAGGATTTATATCTCCACTGTTTTTTTTCATAGTAATTCTAACACCACTGATAGGCATTTGAGACATAGAGTCTATTACTGTACCAGAAAAAGTGATTGCACTCGCAATGTATTTGCTAATTTTGATTATTCCCAGATTAATGGAGTCCGACTCAACAAAAACCCGTAAAATTATGGAGTTGTAATCATTTTTTGCAATAACAACATTAAAAGGATCACTGATAGGATTTAGTACTTCTTTTCGAAATAAACCATTTGCATCTGATTGTGTTACGGGGCAAGAATCAATACAATCTCCAATTCTGAAAATAAAAGTGGCAGAATCGACAGGTTCGCCTGAAATACTGTCGGTTACGGTACCGCATATCACGACACCATAGGAAAGACTGCAAAATAACATAATTTGTAAGAAGACCAGAAACGCATGCATAATAGTGACCTCCATAATTTTATCTGTTTTGAGTTTAATAATGGTAAATATATAATATAATCAATATTCTCAATGCATTATATCATTATTCAAAATTGAGATATTTTAAAAAATGAACTGGTGTTGTTTCTAACTCTGGGATACCGTTGTTCCCGTCTACCTCAGCAAAAACAGAGCAAAAAGTTTTCATGGAACTAATCTTATCGATCAAAATAAACCATAGTCCTTTCACTTCCTGTTCGAGAGCAGGCAATACATAATAAGATACGGATTCGCTACCACTTTTCATAATCTTAATAAAATTGTTGCAGAAAAAGGCACAGAAAAAGTTCTATGCCTTTTTAAGAAAACCTATTCCTCTAGTAGATGTAATTGAATTCCACTTTCTTTTAATGTTGTAGTAATCTGTTTTTGGTATTTATCATTTGTCATAACAAACAACGCATCATTGAAACCTGCAGAAAATTTATTTTCTTCCATCCATGTATACACTTCAGATGAAGATATCTGTTTTGTGATATTCTTTTTTAATCTTTCGAGTTTTCTTTGTAAAACATATAATTTCATATCAGTTTCGAGTGAATCAATATTGACTTTTCCTGTGATCGCATCCTTTAAGGAATTCAATTTATTGGCGTTCTTCGCCTTGTATGCTACATGTAAATCTTCCAGCATATCTGAAGGGGACATGTACTCTTTTCCCTTGAAATTGAGTTCTTCGGAAAGCATATTAGATTGAATGAAACCCCGAATTTCTCTTTCAAGCTGAATTTCATCAAAATTTTCTGCATTAGGGAGGTTATCAACAGCAACACGTTCCCCTACAATTCTCTCAATCAAATAATTCTGTACAGAGTGTATATCTTTTTTTCTTGATGCAAATGGACTGACCTGGTTATAATTATCTCTTATATAGTCATTATATTCTTTACCTGAAAGAACCAGCTTTTTATCTTTTGTAGCTATTCTTTGGTTTTCAGGAAGAGCCAATTCCGCAGCTGTATAAAGTATTTCATCTGAACTCATTTTAACTCCGACTTGTTCCCGGATTTGGTAAGATTCTGTTTGTTTAACCATTTCCCAGAAGCCTGTAATGTCCAAATATTTTACAGAAACTTTACGGGCTTTTTCATTAAGCCATACCTCAAACATATAATTCCGGCAACCTGCTTTTTTACTTAGATCAGGAAGATCTAAGGCTTTCATCCTAGCGTTGTCCATTTTGAAAGAAACACCAAAAAATTTTTCATATAAAAAGTCTTTAGAACTTTTTAAACTTTTAATAATTTCATCCTGCTGCAGTTTTTGTATAGCTTGGTCAGGTAATACAAATCTGTTATCATTCATGATAGTTTGAATGTCTACAGTTGAATATTTTTTATTGCCTATTTCAATAATGTACTGCTCTGCCTGTAGGTTCCCAATCAAAGTCAATAGAAAAAAGTAAACCACTCTCTTAATATTAAATGAAAACATAATAATTACTCCTTATTATTAGATTATTCGACATTTGCCCAATCTTCATCGTAACTATCTGCGAGATTCTGTTTCTGGTCACCGGCATGTTTAAAATATGAACGAAAATGATTTTCATATACCCAATTTGGATCTCCAAGCGTATGGATATCATATGGATAATTTTTTAGTTTTCCTGGATATGCCTTCTGATAAAACCAGGGTCTTAAGTAAACATCTGTACACAGATAAACTGCAGCATGTGTATTTATGAATAAATTTTGGTTGTTTAGCCAAAAATCCCACATGTGTGCTCCACCAACTGATTGAGAAAATCTAATTATATCAAAACTGTTAATAATATTTCGTAAACCATCTCCTATTGTTCCTGTTCCTACCAGTGTGAAATACGAATTCCATTTTAAATCAGCATCGAAAGAATAATTAACTGGTTCCCCTAACCCATCAACTTCATGAGGCCATAAAAAAACATGTGGAAACTTCCATATCCACTCATCCTCTTGATTCTGTATATGTTCATTTCTAGTACTTCTATAAGCTCGAGCCCATTCTTGCGAACGAGTTAAATAATTTGCTGTCCCTGTGCAATTTGCATCTGTCCATGTAGTACTATCTGCACTCCACCTCTCTTGGTATCTACCTTCCATATAATTTGATCTCCATTTCCAGTATGAGAATGGATCAATCCCATTGTAATTAGGAGGATAATATGGTTCATGATACGACTGCATATAAGAACGGTCTGCATTTAATTGTGAAACTATATAATAATACACATTATTAGGAACTCTATCTAAGCCAAGGTCTGTATCAAAATATATCATTATTGCAAGTTTTTCTGCTGTTACCTGTGTATAACCATAAAATGGAAGAGTAAACCAGTAATTATTGTCTTCATCATAACAATAATCTGTAATAACGTAGTAATATTTTGAAAACCATGTTTCTACCCCTCCAATGACCGATGCAATAGCTGTTTGCATCTGCCCTCTGCCAAATTCAGTATTAAGAAATAAATATCGATTTACCTCTGTCCAATAAGGTTTTATTGCGTAAGAATTAGTGAAGATTCCAACTGATAGTAATGAAAATCCTATAACTTGCATTATTTTTTTTCTCATTTTCTACTTCCTGTTATGAACACCCAAATAATTTGTAGTGAAATAGAGGTTTTTCAGACTGACTTGTATAGTCTGTATACTACTCAAAATCCGCTAATGCGCAGAAGCATTTTTACTTTTTTTTTGCAATAGACTTTACTGTAAATTGTATGAATCTTTGTTCCCATACGATTTAAGACAATTTAAAAGCATTTTGACAATAAATTGTCAGCTAATAGTTTTAATAATTTACTTTTTTTTATCTCCTCTTTTGAGTGTTTGACAATTAAGGTTATTAACAGTAATCCTCATCCGCGTTTTGCGAAATGTAATTAATGTTAAGTTTTTTGTTTTTTTAACAAACCATATTAATTCAAATGAGTATTTTTACCAAACCCTTTTTTTTATTTTTTGCTGGCCATCTTATTTCTCTCTTTAAAAAACCTTGTTAAAAATTGCAGGCAACGGCGCACGACTCGCCCGAAGTTTGCGGAACGCAGTGGAGCATATTTTGGGCTCGTGCTGTTGTTGGATGTATTAAAAACTGCATTCTTCCTTCGCCGCCATCTTCAATTGTTTTTCTTTTGTTTTACTAATTCTTAAAAATATTTTTCTTGTCTTTTAAATTGATTTTATTAAACTTTTTTGTATTTTGAAATTTAATTATTACAAATTTCTTCTTAAATGTCTTTTGTCTTTTAATGTTTTACTAAATTATTCGTATTTG
>JAFGPP010000055.1 GCA_016936135.1 Thermoplasmatota archaeon | reverse complement strand
GAAATCAAAGGGAGGTATGATATTGAAAAAAACCCTAATTGGAATATATGTTGTTATAATGCTGTTATTGATAAATTTTCCAGTGATAACAAGTAACTACGTGATAGTCACCGATTCTTCTTTTGAATCAGAACTTGAAATAAATAAAATTTCTGGAGGTTTTGGACGAATAAGTGCTGAAATAAGTAATATCGGTGATGAGGATGCAAATAACATTGTGTGGGAAATTGCAGTAAGGGGCGGTTTTTTAGGAGCAATTGACAGCAAAACAAATGGAGAAATATTTACAATTTTTAAAGAAACTAGCGAACAGATAAAAAGTGATCCAATAATTGGTTTTGGCGAGATTGATATAAAGGTTAAAGCAAATGGTATTGAGAATTCAGCTAAAGGCTATATTTTGTTTTTTTACATAATAATTATTTCCGAGCCAGAGTTGCAATTAGAGCTTGAAACAATAGCAAGTGGATTTTCATCTCCTGTGGTTTTGACTCATGCAGGAGATGGCTCCAATAGACTATTTATCGTAGATCAAATTGGTAAAATATATGTCGTAGATCAAGGAGAGTTGCTTTCAGAGCCTTTCCTTGACCTCACAGATAAAATCGTTGAATTAGACACAACATATGATGAGAGAGGTCTATTAGGACTTGCATTTCATCCAGATTATGAAAAGAATAAGAGATTTTTTGTTTACTATAGCTCACCAAAAACTGGATCCGGTATAAATCATGAAAGCATATTGTCTGAATTCCTTGTTTCTGATAATCCAAATATAGCAGATGAAGAATCTGAAAAAATAATACTGAGAGTTGACCAACCAGAAGCAAATCATAATGGTGGTCAGTTAGTATTTGGTCCAGATGGATACTTGTACCTTGGCCTTGGGGATGGTGGCGGTGCAGGTGACGTTCACGGTGAGATTGGAAATGGGCAGGATATAAACACTCTTCTAGGGTCAATTATTAGAATAGATGTTGATTCTGAATCTCCATATTCAATACCTGTGGATAACCCGTTTGTTGGAAAAGAAGGTTTGGACGAAATATATGCATGGGGTTTCAGAAATCCATGGAAATTCTCATTTGACAAAGAAACCCAACGATTATTCGTCGCAGATGTTGGACAGGATGAATGGGAAGAAATTGACATTGTTGAAAAGGGAGGAAATTATGGATGGAGAATTTTGGAAGCAACACATTTCTATGATGAAGAACTAGCAGACACTCTTGAAATAGACGTTGAATCTCTTGCTGGTCCAATCCATGAGTACAGCCATGATTTGGGTAGATCTATTACTGGGGGATTTTTATATAGGGGAACTGAATCGCCGAAACTTTATGGAAAATATTTATTTGGAGACTGGAGCAGTAGTTTTATACTTCCAAGGGGGCAAATTTTTTATTTGGATGAGACGGAGCCGGGAGTTTGGGAAAGATATAAACTAAATCCAACAGAGACATTTAACAGGTTTATCCTTTCATTTGGGGAAGATGAAAATGGTGAAATATATGTTTTAAGTAAAACAACTCTCGGTCCCGATCCGAATGTAAAAAATGGTGATGTAAAAAAAATTATTGTAAAATGAGGTGTTAGTAAATGAAACGCAAATATTATTTTATAATTGGAATGATGCTGGTTAGTACAAGTATTTTTGCAGTTCAAATTTTAGCACATCCACCGCAAGGGATGGTATTAGATTATAACCTTGAAACAAGTACTTTAAATGTGACAATAACTCATAGCACACCTGGACCTACCTTACATTACATAAATAAAATAGAGGTTAGATTAAATACCAACCTGGTTCTTTCACAAGATTATTCAAGTCAACCCACAACCTCACAATTTACCTACTCATACAATATGGAAGCCGAAGCTGGAGATGAAATAGAGGTTACTGCCTATTGTAACATTCAAGGATTAATAAAAAAATCAATAACAGTTAAGGATCCTGCACAAGATTATCCTCCTGAGGTGCAAATAGTAAACCCTGTTAAAGGATATTTCCACTTTTCAGGTATTCGTCTTATTCCCACCTCTTTTGATTTGATTGCAGACACAATGAGTTTAGGTGGATTTAGACTTGCTCCACTACAGATTTTAGCTACAGATGATGTAGATGAAAGAAAAGACATTGAAGTGACAATTTATCTTAATGAAGAGAAATTTGGAATTGCCCAGTTTAACAATGTAAATGGTTACCACGAATTGAAATGGACAGGCATAGGCTTGGGAATTTATAATGTTAAAGTAACTGCTGAAGATTCCAGTGGAAATATAAACGAAGATCAATTACCTGTTTGGTATTTCTGTTTTATACCATAACATTTTTTTCTTTTTTACAAAAGAGGGAAAATTGAAAATGAAAAAAGTTGTATTATTTTCTTTACTACAACTAACAATTATTTTGCTTTCATCAACAGCCTTAGCTCACGTTCCATATTTTGAACACAGGGATTTTTCTGAGGAAAAACCTTTCCAAGTAAGAAAATCAATAGAACAATCTATTGCAGTTTATTCTTGGTTGGAAAATGATGGAATAAATCCTTGCGAGGATGTTGACGTCTTCAAATTCTATATCAAAAATCCTTCCAGAGTTTACATTGAAGCAATTGTTCCAAAATTCAAACCATATTCAAATTTTACACCTTGGTTTGCAGTCTTGGGTCCAAATTTCCCAGCTTCAAGTTATGATTTGCCATTCGAAATACCAGAGGGTTATGGTGCAATAGTAAAAGAAGATGTTGAACCCGGAAATCCCAGAGAGACATTCTTTGAATTTTTTGGAGGTAAGTCATATTATCAAGGGCCAATTTTTGATAAAGTAATTAATGAATCAGGAACTTATTATGTGTATTACTGGGATCCATATGGGTACGGTGGAGACTACGTAGCAATATTAGGTAAAAAGGAAATGTTTGGATTTACCGACATATTGCGTGCGTTGATATATACTCCCTTGATAAGATTAAATTTAGAGCTTCATTTGAGAAATATATAAATTTAAACAGTTATTTAGGTAATTACGTAAAAGTTGTTAAATAAAATTTCCGAGAGGTTTAAAAAATCAATTTAAAATGTTTTAAAATAATTTTAAAATCGATATTAAGTCATTATTTTATATAGGTATTTTATAATAATATTGATCTCGGGAGGTCATAATTATTGTCACCGAAAAAAAAGAAAATAAATGGAACAAACCTTAATATAATAGCTAAATTATTATTTAAATAAATACATAATACAATTAAGATTGATGGATTGATAATGGTAATAAAATATGGAGTTTAAATATGATTAATCAAACATTTTATTCAATCTTTAAAAAAGGAAGTAAGACATACTTCTACAGTAGTTTATTTTTTCCTACAAACATTAGAAAAGAAGTTTTTCAGCTTTATGGATTTGTTAGAAAAGCAGATAATTTTGTTGATACTATACCTCAAGATAAGCAAGGTTTCTACAGGTTTAAACACAAATATGAGCGAGGAATAAGTGGAGAAACTACAGGTGATATTGTAATCGATACATTTGTTGAACTTGTAAATAAAAATAATTTTGATAAAAAATGGATTGATGCGTTTTTTAAATCAATGGAGATGGATTTGGTAAATACCAATTATATAACTTTAGATGACACACTTAAATATATTTACGGTTCTGCAGAGGTAATTGGTTTAATGATGGCAAAAACTATGAATCTACCTGAAGAATCGCACTACTATGCAAAATATCTGGGGCGTGCTATGCAGTATATAAATTTCATCCGGGATATACCAGAAGACCTTGATTTAGGCAGAGTATACTTTCCAAAATCAGATTTGGAAGAATTTGGATTGGAAAAATTAGATTATGATTATACCAAAAATCACAAGGATAGATTTGTTCAATATATACACAGACAAATTGATCGGTATTGCGAATGGCAATCAATCGCAGAAAAGGGTTACAAATATATTCCTAACAGATATTTAATTTCAGTAAAAACAGCTTCAGAACTTTATCATTGGACAGCAGAACAAATTTACAAAAATCCTTTTGTTGTTTATGAATGGAAGGTAAAACCGCTTCTAACAAAAATTTTAATGACAACGATTGCAAACATAATTGATCCAAATAAACCAAAGTCAAAAAAGCAGTTTTATTGTCCTCTTAAAAAAACAACTCCAGATTATACAGAATTTTAAATATGTTAATTAGTTTATTGGATATTTGTTGGAGGTGTAGTTAGATGATCGATGCTTTAACTATTGGCATCTATGTAGGATTAATTGTTGTAACATTTTTTTTCATGGAATTTGTGGCTTGGTTTTTACACAAATATGTAATGCATGGATTTGGATGGTTTCTGCATGGGGATCATCATAGACCCAGTAAAGGTCGATTTGAAAAAAATGACATATTTGGACTGTTTTTTAGTTTATTATCGTTTTTTCTAATATTAACCGGTTTTTTTGGAGGATTTGACTTTAGAATAGCTCTCGGTATCGGTGTAATGTTTTACGGAATTGGATATTTTCTTGTTCATGATATATTCTTCCACAGAAGAATTAAGATAAAATATAGACCAAAAAGCAAGTATATCAAAAGAGTGCTTAATTCTCATGCAATACACCATCAAAAAAGTTCAGCACACAAAGGCATATGCTTTGGATTTCTATATGCAAGTAAAAAGTATGCAGTTACATCTTAAAAATTAAAAAGTTTGGGGAAGGTAAAAAATGAAAAAAAACCTAATAAAAGATATCGTAGAATTAGGTAGATTTAGATTTTTGGGTGGAGGTTTTTTACTGTTTTGTCTGGGTTCTTTGCTAGCAGTTATCGCTGGAGCAGATTTTGATATCAAATTATTCTTATTTGGTTATGCAATAATGTTACCTGCCCATTTAGGTCTTTCTTATAGCAATAATTATTTTGATGTCAATGTTGATAAGTACAATAAAGCGATATTAATATCTGGGGGAACAAAAACTTTAATAGAAAAACCAGAACTTCGAATTTTCTGTAAATGGTTTTCAATAATATTAATAGTTACGTCCTTAGTAATGACAATATTTTTCATGATTTATTTTAATTTTTCAATTACATTTTTTTTATTTGTTTTAAGTGGAAATTTATTGGGATGGTTTTACACAGCACCCCCTTTAAGGCTTGCATATAGAGGTCTTGGAGAAATAGCAAATATGATTACTATGGGTGTTTTAATGCCAGGAATAGGTTTTTGGGTAATATTTGGAGGGTTTGATTTATTATTTTTACTATTTTCATTTCCTTTAATACTTTATGGACTTGACTTTATTATAACTGTTGAGACGCCCGATATGGAAGGTGATAAAATTGCTGGCAAAAACACGTTTGTTGTTAAAAAAGGACGTAAATTTGGTTTCAATTTGATATTTCTTGTGCTATTATTAGTTACTATTTATTTCATCGTACTTTGGTCAATAGGCATTTATTCGGAAAAAATCAACTTCTTAATTGTGGCATTGATGTCTTTGATTCCTCTAGCATTCTCAGCAAAACACCTGATAGATAGATCTTTTGGAAAAATTCAAGCAACTAAAGCTGCCATAATAAATATGGCTACAAT
>JAFGPP010000054.1 GCA_016936135.1 Thermoplasmatota archaeon | reverse complement strand
TACATAATATTTTTTTATTTTTTAACATATATCTTGAAGAAAATATCAATACTTTGTAAATATACTAGTTAAGCCCAATCCATTAATTTTTTAGAAATAAAATTTATTAATCATTATAATGCATTGAATTAAATATTAACTCCAAATTATTAGTTCCTCTGCATCGGGTCTTACCAATTGCAATAATGTATCGTCCAATTCTTTATTGGTTTCAAAAATGTCAGTAATTTTTGCATCCAACCATCACTATACACAACAGTATAAATAATTTTTGCTTACAGAAATCGGAGAAATTATAAAAAATTTTTATTTGATAATAATTATCACGATTTATGGGAAAAATTTATAAGATATGAATTAAATAAATATATCAAGAAACATTCGATTGCCCTTATTTTGGATTATAAGGTTTTTAGTATCTTATTTTTCTAGGATAATATAACAAAAAATTTGGTGTTAAGATGAATAATGAAAACGATCAGGAAAATATTCGAACTCCTTTACCAAAAAAGAAAAAAAATGAAATGTTTGGAGTTGCCGATCAATTGTTAGGTGGTTCAAGAGTTAATGTTAATTGCGAAGACGGAAAGACCAGATTGGCACGTATTCCTAGGGCCAGAAGAAAGAGACGTAAGTTAAGTCGAATAAAATCGGGCGATTTACTAATAATTAGCCCTTGGGAAATCCAAGATGAAAAAGCTGATGTATTGTTTAAGTATAAGTATCATCAAGCTAAGGATCTAAGCAGGAAAAATCTAATTCCTGCAGAAATTGATGTTTTTTAATCTAAAAATTGTACTTAATTAGGGTGGTTTAGTATGAAAAAAATTACAGAAAATCTTCAAAAGCTAGTAAAATCGAGAGGAAAGGGCAAAATTGTCTATAAACAACCTAATGTAAGATATGCAAGTCGATTTGTTAGTAAAAGGCCATAATCAGGTGTCACCATCTTCAATTTCCCTAGCCAGACCTTCTGGATCAAATGCTAATCGCAAAGTTCCATAATGTGCTTTTTCATCAAAATCAAAATCAAAATTAATGTGATAGTATCCTCTTCTACTTACCTTTTCATTTACCAGTTTTAACCTGCCCAAAAACATCTTATTTGGTTCTATGTGTCTTTTAAATCTTATGTGTTGATCTACAACAAAAAGATATTCATCGCTATTTGGCCAGTAATCTTTGAATTTTATAGGATTAACACCTTCAAAATAACCTTTCTCTAGTAGATACGCCATCTGTAACTGGAAAAATTGGTTAAGACACATCTGAGTTTCGGTAATTGCAAGATGAAACATTTCTCTATCTGCAACATGTGCAGAACCGCTGACCAAAAATTTTCCTAGAATATTTCTTTCATCGATACGTTCAAAGCTTCTAAGGTAGTGAAAACTTGGCGTATATCGCTGCAATATAATATCTACTAGTTTATCTGAATTAGTTTTTATCAATGACATAAGTTAACCCAAAGATATCATGACCTCATTTTATATAAAATTTATGTTCTATTAATAGTAAAAATATTCATTCTATGTCATATCCAATTTTATGTTTATGTTATTATTTCAATAAGATGTTTGTATTATTATTTTATCTTAATCAAAAACCTTTTTTAGTAAAATTGTTTTTAAAAATCGGTAACTGTTTTCTTTAAAAAATAATTTAAATGAAAAAAAAACTTTACTGAATTAATTACTCTCCCAATTACAATTTCTAGGTTTTATAGTATGATTTTAGAGTTATAGTTTTTAAGGAAAATTCCATTAGTTTATATTATTATGAGAGTTTGTATAGGTGGAACATTTGATTTTCTTCATAAGGGACACAAATGCCTAATAGACAAGGCTTTTTCAGCAGCTGGGAAGAGCGGAGCGGTTTTTATCGGAATAACAGCTGGAGATATCAACAAAGGAAAAGAAATAAAAAATAGCTTTACTGAAAGAAAGAAAAATGTTGAAGATTATTTAATAAAAAAAAATTACCTTGACAGAGCGGAAATAAAACCCATAGATGACAAATACGGTCCCTCTATAGAAAAAGAATTTGACGCAATTGTTGTTTCTCCTGAAACTTTACCAGTTGCCAGGGAAATTAATGAAAAAAGAGCACAAAATGGTAAAATTCCATTGAAAATCCTGGAAATTCCTTTCATTTTTGCCAAAGATGGTAAAAAGATAAGTTCCACAAGGATAAGAAACAAGGAAATCGATAAAGAAGGTAACTTTTTTGATTAACAAGAATTAATTACAAAATGTATTTAATCAAAAAAATTATTTGATGTCTTTAGAAGGTGGAAAAAGAGAATGGAAGAAAAATCATATGATACGCATAAGGCTAGTTTTAGATGGGGAGTGTCCCTCAGTATACTTGGAGGAGTAGGCTGGCTTGCTTTCGTAATTATTTGGTTGTTTTTTATTGCCACAGAATATCCCTGGGAAAAGAATTTTGCAATATTTTTACTATCATTGTTGATAATTGGTATTGTTTTAGGTACCCCCTGGGGCATTTGGGGGATGAAACAACGAACAGAAAAAGAAAAGGAAATGTGGAAAATAAAAGGATTCAAATGGAGGATTTGGTTTTCTGGATTTATTTTTGTAGCGGTATTTTGCTTTCTAATATACTGGTTTTGGTTTCTGGCTGTTCCCTACAGTATTTATCAGAACATAGCCGTAATCATAGTCTCTTTTTTGGTTTTAGGGGGGCTAATGGGAGCAATGTGGGCGCCCTGGGGACTGAAATACGGGGATAAATTTGACGAAGAATAAAACAAGTGTCTTCACATAAACTTAGACAAACAGAAAAGATTATCTTATCATTACTAATAGTAATTACTTGGTGGAAACTACTATGCAAGATGGGACAAACATCGTTCAAGAACTAAGAGAGGAGGAACTATCTGGAAAACTTAAAAATTGTCCAAGAAACGAAAACACTGGTCCAGTAGATGGTAAGGAGGAATTCGTTAAAAAATTATTTTTTGCAGATGACATCTTAGACGATATGTGGTTTAACATGTGTAACTGTCTGTAAATTATTTTGTATTTTTTAAATAAGCATTAATTTTACAAAACAAAGTATTAAACCAATAATTCTTCTTTCAACTTACTTAAACTATTAAATTTCCTGGTTAGAAAATGAAAAGTAAAGATGAGATTAGGAAGTATATATGGAATCTTTTGGAGGAAAAAGGCGTTGCATTGTTTCCAAAACCAATTGTGGGAAGAATTCCAAATTTTGTTGGTGCAAACGTAGCAGCAGAAAAACTAAATGAAATGTCAATTTGGCGTAAAGCTAGGTTAGTCAAATCAAATCCAGATTCGCCTCAAAAGTGGGTCCGTGAAAATGCATTGAAACATGGAAAGACCGTGTTTATGGCAGTGCCAAGGTTAAGAGAACTTAAATGTTTTATAAAAATTGAACCAAAATCAATTATAAATATAAAAGAGGCGGCCACTATAAAAGGGGCTTTCAAGTATGGAAAACCCGTCTATCCTGAAGAAATAGATCATATCGACGTTGTAGTTGCAGGTTGTGTTGCAGTTAACTACAAGGGTGCAAAGCTTGGCAAGGGAGGAGGTTTTTCAGATTTAGAATATTCAATTGGTCGTAAATTTGGATTTGTAAGCGATGAAACACCGATTTTAACAACGGTTCATCCTTTACAAATAATACAAGAAGATATTCCAATGCTTGAGCATGATGTTCCTTTAGACTATTTTATCACGCGAAATGGTGTCCAAGCAATAGACAAGTATTTTGCAAAACCTGACAAAATTCATTGGAATATTCTTGGAGAAAAGCTAAAAGAAATACCTATTTTGCAAAAGATGCAAAGGAAATGACAAATGGATGTTATCCCATCTATCAATAGAATTTAACATAACCTTACATCAGAACATTATTTTGCTATCTTTTTATCCTCTAACCAGTAAATTTCCTATTTAAAAGCTGGTATTAAACAATGAAATAGTCTTTACCATTGGTTCCCCATTTGGGTGCACGATCAAAAGGATAATGGAAATTAAGGCCTAAAAATCCAGACCAATGTGTCATTGCCCATGTATTATGGATTTTTTCACCTTTAGCAGGATTACCAATCTCACTTAGTGGTACAGTAATTTTTATTATGTTATTTTCAAGATCAAGGTTTCCTGAAGTATCATTCATTCTCCAAGGAAGATATCCATTAGTATTATAACCAAAATAATAATTGTTGTTTTGAAAACTGGCATAATAGTCAACATTATTATGACTCCAAAGGACAGATATCCCAAGGAACAATTTGGGTTTAATACTGGCCATTTTTATAGACACGTATAGATTTGTATCGCCATTTTCAAACCAAGCAGAAATTATGTTTAAGCCGCTTGCTAAGTCCCATATTTGGAAAGAGTCATCAACAATTTCAGGTTCCTCTTTATCTTCAGCCATTACACAGTTTGGTAGGATTGAAATAGTTGACACGATGCATATTAACAATACAATAATTTTTCTTTTCATATTGTTTCCCCCTATCATCTTTTTATTATTACTCTCAGTTTATAACTATAAATATGCTATAAAAGATTAATTAAGGAAATATGTTCAAAATGGGATTTGTTTGTTAATTAATTAGTAAATTGCACAATATTTTACAAATCATCCGAACATATAGAAATGGAACGTTGAGAGGTAGATTTCCTTTAATTGATTATTAACAAAAAAATTCCATAACGCCATAATAGAATTTATTTTAAGTTTTTTAGAGAAAAAGTTATCATTTCTTATGACTATTCTTTAATGGCTATGATTAATGCCTAGGAAATTTAAAATATTATTAATTTCAGCATATTCGGGTAGCAAGAGTAACGTTCTAAATTCAATAATTAGCACATCTTTCTACCCATCTATAACATTGGAACAACTTTTATCAATAACTCCTGAAAAATATGATGTTACTTGCATTGATGAAAGAATAGAATCGGTTGATTTGAATTGGCATGATTACATTGTTGGCATATCTGCTATGACTCCCAGTGCGAATCGTGCTTATTTTCTAGCTGATGAATTTAGAAAAAGGGGAAATATCGTTGTACTGGGAGGATATCATCCATCAGCTATGCCCCTTGAAGCAAAAGAACATGCAGATTCGGTGGTGATTGGTGAAGCTGAGCTGAGTTGGCCCAAACTGATTAAAGATTTAGAAAATAAAAAATTAAAACCATTTTACCAACCTTCATTTATTTCATCAGAAAAAATACCCCCTGCAAAACAAATATTTATGAAATACCACAAAATGGGAATGGTTCAGGCAACCAGAGGATGCCCATATGCTTGTAAATATTGTGCAGTTAAAAATGTTGAGGGGAAAAAATTTAGGTCAAGACCGATAAAAAATGTAATAAATGAGTTGAAATCATTAAAAACAAAAAGATTCTTTTTTGCAGATAGCTCTCTAACAATTAATCCAGAATACACCAAAAAACTATTTCAAGAAATGATAGGTTTGAATAAAAAATTTAGTTGCTATGGGAATATTCATACATTATATGATGATGAAGATCTTTTGAAATTGGCTAGCGATGCTGGATGTGAGCAGTGGCTTATTGGTTTTGAATCAATAGATCAGAAAACATTAAATCAAATTGGTAATAAACCTAATAAAGTAAAAGACTACAGCGTAGCGGTAAATAAAATTAGAGACCATGGAATGATGATCATGGGGCTTTTTATTTTTGGATTTGATACTGATAAACCAGATATTTTTCAATCAACTTTGAAGGCAGTGTACCAAATGAATATTGATAGAGCAGGATTTGCGATTTTAACTCCATTCCCTGGAACTCAGATATATCAACAATTCGAAAATGAAGGAAGGATACTGACAAAAGATTGGTCAAAATATAATCTCCGCAATGTTGTCTTTCAACCAAAAAATTTTTCCCCCCAGCAATTACTTTATGAAAGAAATAAAATTGCAAAAGAATTTTTCTCCATATCAAATTCTATTAGAAGAACTCTTCTAGACGATCAATTAACAATCAATCGTATGGTAAAAAGATTATTTGTAGATAATTTTTTTAATGTAATCTATAGAAAGCGATAGATTAGATAATAAATTTGATTTCATTTCAAGTTAAGTTATAACTATTTTCTAAGTAACTATTAGTTTGAATATAATAATTAAGAATCTAAAATATAAATTGTTAATTTATGTTTGTAAATTATTTATTATTTTAAACTTATATTTATTTTGTCAATTTTAAATTAACTAAATTAATATCTTATAGAAAAAGTTTAAATATTAAAACATATTATATAATAGATGGTAAGGATTGATTAAGACTTGCTAGGGTAAAAGTATTTGTAATATTAACCTATTAAAAATGGAGGCAAAATTGAAATGAATCCAGATGATGATGAAAGAAATTGGAGAAGAAAGAGAAAGCCTTTCGATTTCTTTGGAATTGACGATGACTTCGATGTTATGTTAAGAGAAATGGAAAGAATGATGGAAAGAATAGTTAGAGGTTTTTCATACGACAAACTACCCCCTGGAAAATCGTTTGTCCATGGATTTACAATTCGTGCCGGTCCTGACGGAAAGCCAAAAATTGAAGAGTTTGGAAATCGACCGTTAAAAGACTCAGAGGGTGAACCATTGATATCAGAGGAAAGAGAGCCCCTAACCGATATTATAGAAGGAAATGAAGAAGTCTCTGTCACAGTTGAAATTCCTGGAGTAGATAAAGAAGATATAAACCTAAATGTTGAAGAAAGCACGCTTGAAATTACAGTTGATTCCCCACATAGAAAATATCATAAAATTGTAGATCTACCTTGTGATGTACAACCAAAAACAACAAAAGCTACTTATAAAAATGGTGTACTTGACGTAGTAATCAGAAGAAAAGAGAAAAAGAAGAAAGGGGAAGGATACAGGATCAATATCGATTAATAATTTGCGTCTAATTAATTTCATTGATTCTAAATAATACTTAAAACCTTTTTTTTCTAAAAATTATCCTAAATATCCTAAAAAAATTTTAAATATGAAATATTGTTACGTCGCACATCAAAGGTGATAGAAGTGACTTATATTGTTCTGGAAGTCAAGACAGAAAATGTTGGAAAAATCGACACTCTTCTCAAAGATGACCTAGTAAGTAGACAAAGCATTTTGACAAGAGACGCAGGATCCTTAGATATTAAAGAGAACGTTACCTATGTTAAAATTGAGGGAAGCGAACAAGGTGTAAAAAGAGCACTAGAGCTTGCAAAAGAACTTGGTTTTAAGAAGCTTGCCGATAAAAAAGCCGAGAAAATAAACAAGAAAATCATCGAACAAGAGGACTCCGCAGCAACTGGAATGGGAATGATTTTTGATTAAAAGGTTAATTACCTTGTAGATAATTCAACTAAAGCAGTCTTTAATTTAACTAAAAGAGTTTCCAGACATTAATTTGATAGGAAACATTGAATCCAGTATAAGTATACAAAATAGTTTTTACATTAAATTTTGAAAATCCTATTTCGGTCCAATTCCATATGAAAGGTTCGGAATAGTCAGTGTATTTTAAAACATCGTTTAGGTAATATTGTACTTTTTCAATTTTTAAATCCTGAGTTAAAACATCAACTTTTATATCTAAATTACCAATTATGATTGGATCGCTATTGGGAAGGTCGAAAATTTTTATATTTGAAATGTATAGGCCACTTACAGGTTTGGCAATTGCCGATTTTGGAAATATTAGTATTGTATGATTATTCCAACCAATCCCCCATTCTCGTTCCTCAAAAGGTTGGTCAGTAACCTTTACAATAATTTCATAATTTCCCTGGTTATTCCAAGAATGGTTTAGAGTAATAATTTGCCCAGAATTATATGGTCCAAGCCATTCATCAACAGACCCATCGCCCCAATTGACACCGAGGTAAACATTATCTTCATTCGGATCAATTGAAGAAATATTAAATTGAATAATGGATGTTTCTTTTCCAATTTTTGCCCCATTGATAACAGGTCTTGCGGGGGGTAAATTTATATTTCCAACAGGCTCCATTAACGGATAACAATCATATCGAATAGGAAGCCAAGAATGAATAGATGAATTTCGGATTTCATAGGGTGTATCCCCAATTCCATCTGCGCCTATTAATGATTGAGTTTTACCAGAATAAATGTCGCTTCCATTGTAATCAGACCAATAATTACCCCCAGATGGATAACTATCATTCCAGTAGTTTATTATGCCTAGGTCATATGCTTGTATAACTTTACCATTATCAACAAAATTATTATGGTGAACAATATTATATTGACCACCTCCCCTACACTGATCGATAAAAACCCCACACGCCTCATTTGATATGAAGTTATTGTAAATTATTTCATTGCTATCAGACATTATCATATAGATTCCCCAACCGTTGTACGAAATGTCATTATTAGATATCTCATTTCTACTATGCCATCCTATACCGATGTGTTCAAAAGAGATTCCAGCCCATAAATTGAAGGTTATTTTATTATTTGTAATTATATTGTCCTCACTATTTTCTTTTCCAGGATATTGATCTGCAAAATTTATTCCTCTTTTGTTATCAGAAATTGTGTTATTTTCGATCTTGCCAAATTGGACATTATAAAATGCAATTCCATCATGATTTTCCCTGCCACTATGGACATAGCAGTCTCTTATTACAAAATATTTACTAACGTTTCTGATGACAATACCATCTTGTGATGTGCAATTAATCTCCCATCCTTTGATAATATATGGATCATTTTTCGTACCTTCACCCGAAGTTACACCGTTACTTTCAGTAAAATCTTTATTTCCATTAATATAAATCGGTTCGTGTGGAATATAACTCATCCTGTTATCTAATAAATCTCGATTTGTTGATATAACGCTCATTGTTGGCATTAAAAATAGAAGAAGAATTCCAATTGTAATTAATTTTTTCAACAATCAAATACCTCCTTTCAGAAGAACTTGAATACAGTTTTTTCAATAGTATCTTTGTTTCCAGCGTAATCATAAGCAACAATTTTTATATTGTATTGCCCAAAAACCTGTTCATTCCACATCCATGAATATGGTGGGTTTTCTCTGATAGTTTTCAATTCATCATCAATGTAGATTTCTACACTAGCAACACCAGTTTCTTCATCTGTAACATCGCAGGATATGTTGATAGAGCCTAGAACAAGAGTTGATTGGCCCTCGAATATCTTTTTGTTATTGATGTATAAACCATCTTCAGGCTTTAATATTTGAATATTTGGCGATTCCAGATCCAGATTTTCTGAAGAAAATTTTGTTAAGAAAATATTAGGGTCTCCAATTGGATATAACATATACTCAGTTGTCCCTGTTGCGATATATCCGCCATCTTTTGTTGGTCTTACAACATTGTTAAATGTATATACTATCCAACCATCTAATGTTTTTTCCCATAACTTATCCCCTAGTGAATCTGTTCTAATTAAAAACATATAATTAGGTGGAACTGCCGCAGAACCACCAGCAATAATATAACCATTATCTAAAGTTACTTTTATATCAAGTCCCCTTGCAAATCTAAATGGTCCATCAATTCTTTTGTCTATTAATAAATCACCAGACTCATTAATTTTGGCAAACCATATGTCACAATCATCTCCAGAAGAATCATATACTTCTCCAGTAATAGCCCAATTATCATCCATAGTTTTTTCAATTGAATAAAAACACTTATAACAGCCGACCTCTCCAAAAGTCTTTTTCCATTGAAGATCGATGTTTTCATGTATTTTGATAACTATTGCATTGTGAGATTCTTCACCAACCAAGATGTATCCTCCGTCATTGGATTTTTCAATGGAGTAACAAAGTCCATTAAAAGCTGTATCCCATAGAAGAGATCCATAATAATCTACTTCAAATAAAAGTGATTTAGTTGAACTTAAATATCCTAGAATTAAATAACCATTTTTGCTTAGGAGAATCTCAAAAGGAAATTCATTTCCACTCCATTTATAGGATTCATTCCATGATTCCATACCATCTTCATCAATTTTAACCAGCCAAATATCATCATCACCTTCAGATGATTCCGTGTTTCCAACAATTAAATATCCACCGTCGTGCGCTGGAATAATAGAAACAGCAAGATCATCATTTTTCCCACCATATGTTTTGTTCCAAATATGTTGCCCATTATCGTCGATTTTCAATACCCAAAAATCGCAACTTCCGTTTCCGTAAGAATAAGTATTGCCAAGCAAAATATATCCGCCATTTTCCAAAGGAATTATAGATGAGGCTATTTCTCTATTTTTGCCGCCAAAAGTATTACTCCATTCAACCTCTGGAATATCAAAATATGAAGCATCTCCCAAATCATTTTTATCTATTTCTACACTCATCGTTGCAGAGGTAGCTATCAACAATAAAATCAACAAAATTACAACTACTTTTGCATATTTACGCATTTCATATTGCCTCCCGGTTAATTTATTACTATTTCTAATGTGCTGTCGGGACTTAAATTTTTCGTATAAATTAAATTTTAAATTTTATATTTAAAAATTCATGTGTTTATATTGTAATGATTGTTAATATTAGTCTCCAGTTAAGGATTGAATTAGTTGTAACCTCCCAAATATTAATATGATTAGAAAAGCATACGAATTCGATGGATTCTGTATTTCTCTTAATTCTAATAATTTTTGCAATTCTTTCGTTTTTAGCCTTTGCAATTTTTCTAAAGGGCATATTTGATGATTTAAAAATGAGTAATAGAGCGGGAAAAATTTATGATAAATTAAATTTAAATGAAAAAATGAAGTATCTCGAATTAAAAAGCAAACTTCTTCCTCATTCAATATTAATTGCTTTAGTAATAACATCAATATTGACTGTTTTAGATCTAATTTTAGGAACTCATTTTTTAATAATGAAATGGGGTGGATATTGGCCTTTTCCAATAGAATTAATAGAGCGGTTTGTTGTTTTTCTTATATTGTCTTATATCGTACTTTATGAAATAAGAGTGAAAAAGTGGTTGAAATTACACAAAGATAAAGAGAATAACTAATAAGGTGTTTGTATGAAATTATTCCATTGGACAACATTCCTCTTGTTGCTTGTAATTTATGTTTCAAGTCAAGGTTTATTATTAGGTATTGTAAATTATTATTTTGGACTATATGCAGGAATGATGTTAAGCGCAGGTTTTCCATTGATAATAATTGTTTACTGTTTTATATGGGTCTGGAAATGGAACAAGGGGGAAGCGAGTTTCTTTTAATTGCTAAATAATCTCATAGTTGTTTATTTGTTAATAACCTGGAGAAAAAACCCATATTTTACAAAAAGTTACATTGACTTGTTAAAGTTTCCAGTACCTATCTAAATGATTTCTTATTTCTTCGATAACCGGTTTAACACTTTCGTTTTCTTTAACGGTATCAACAAATCTCATTGGATTGTAGCACAACTGAGCAATTTGAGACAGCAGACACTTTCCTATCCATTTTAGGTTGTATCCCCCCTCCAATGTACATAC
>JAFGPP010000053.1 GCA_016936135.1 Thermoplasmatota archaeon | reverse complement strand
CTAAGAAATGAGATTTTTAAGTTTATTTTCAATAAATTAAAAATTGTTATTTTTTAGTTAATTTTCAATTTTTTTTCTTTAAATTTAATGCCCATTTCTTTAAGTTCATTTAGTATTGGTTCATATATATCTGAAACCACTGGTATATGAACACCCTTGATTGAGATTTTTCCTCGAATTATTAGTTTAACTGCAATTGCGGCTGGTAAAGCTACTGTTCTTGAAACTGCTGAATCTTCCTTTGGTATTCCGTAATCTATTAGAGTTGATGTAATGTATTCTGATCTATCTTTAAACTTACACAGAAATTCGTGATGCATTACAATCATATCTCTCTCATCTTTTCCTAAAGACATTTTCTTTAGTGTAAGAACATTAAGATAATCCAAAGGATTATTTTTATTGTCTGGAAGTGGTTCTCCACTAAAAAGTCCAAGCCACCCCAGTCTTTTTATAACAGTTGAATATATCTCCAATCCCAGGAAATCTGCAGTTGCCTTTGCTAAATCTTTTTTTGTATCGGCACCAATTAGAAATCTTGTTAGATCTGCATAGGTTTTACCCTTAAATTTTTTTACAGGTTCATCTGATAGCCAACCTAACGCAACGATTTTTCTCATGGTCTCACACCAACCTGTCATCCGAAATGTTCCCCGATATACTGTTTTCGCATCCTTTAATCCATAAATATCCTTATAAGGCACAGAGTTTCTATTCGGGTAATTTTCAAATGTTCCAATTTCTGGAACGTCTTGAAGGTAATAATTTTCAAAAAGTTGCTCACCCTTAAATGATACAATCTTGCCATCTTCTAGCCATTGTGAAGGATTTCTAGAAGCTAGAAGTACTCCTCTTGGTGCCCATGAAAACTTGTATCCAAAAGGATTGGTATTTGCCTCATGAGACGGTAACGCACCAGTTGAAGAGCGAAAGCTAACAATTTTTCCGCCATTTTTCTCAACCTCATGAATTACTCTCATTGCGGACATGTGATCAATTCCAGGATCAAGACCGCATTCGTTGAGTATGATTATTCCTGCTTTCTTGGCTTGGCTGTCCAAATTACTCATTTCAGGACTAACATAGGAGGTTGTAACCATGTGTTTTTTATGTTTAATACAAATTTTAGCTACTTTCGGATGATAAGTGTAGGGCAATAGACTAACCACAATATCAGCATTTGAGATTATTTCTTCCAAATGGCTGTCATCTTCACAATCTAGACTAATGGCATCCCCATTTGGATGAGAATCAATGCATTGTTCGGCTTTACTCACTGTTCTACTTGCCATTGTAACATGGAAATCAGGAATTTTTAAAAGATAACGAACAATTGGTCTAGAAACCATTCCTGCCCCAAGTATTAGAATTTTTTTCATAATTCACCTTAATAAATTTGAGATAGGTCACGTCAATAAAAAATTCGTTTATAAATATTTTTCAAGGTATCTGTAATCCGTTGTTAGATCTCCGTGATAAACAATTACTGCTTTTTTAATTGATTGTGGCAGATTGCAGTTAGAAAAATCGCCACTGAAATCTGCTTTTACAATTTCAGGCACAAATCCAATTAGAGCATTGCTAAACTCTTCAGAAGATTCTTTTGGAAGTTCGCAAGGAAGATTGTCTACACCCATTACAACAATACCTTCTCCCCGGTAACCATCAATTACAGAACCGGTTTTTGGATTATAAACAAATGTAGGGCAATCAGGTGTTGTTGATTTTTCTGTAAATTCAATTGCCCCGTTTATATCAATGCTAATATCCCCAATTACCTGTAATTTAAAATCTTTCGAAAAATTTTTCTTAACAAATTCTTTGGTTATTAATCTTGGATAACGATTGTCCCAAAAAATACAATTAACTAACATACTCATATATGGCACATAACCATGAAAAATAGATTTATATCTTTCTGGATGGTTGTAATAATCCTGAAGATCAAATTTATCATTTAAAGAGCTGGGTTCAACCATATCTTCTTCTTTAAAAATAACCTTGTAGATAATATCATTTGAAGGATTATCAAAAACATTTTTCAGTTCATTTGGTGAAATATTCTTAACCGGGAGAACATCAAGTATTTCTTGTGCACCTTTGGATACATGTCCATAACCAGATATACCAATAACTAATGGAGAAATTTTACTAGGGATTCCATTTTGTTTTATTTTTTTACCAATTTTAAGAAAATGATTCTTAACATCTTGTAAATCCCTGTATTCTATGGTTTGTTTTATTTCATTTAATGGAGTATCAATATTTTTATATTCCATTCTTTTTCCATAGGACCATAAGGTATCTATCATACCCGCTAATCCCGCATATCTTCCAAAAAAAACAAGTCTCCTACCTTTTTCGTCAGAAATTTTTTCGTAATCAATAAGATTACATTTAAGTTCAATCATTTTTTGAAGCATTGGCATGTTGAATTTCTGACCTTTTATTGTATGTGAAAAAAAGACATATGTTTTCCTAGGTTCAAAAAAATCTACTGGGATTTCTTTTATAGCAAAGATAGTTTGACATTCTTTTAAATCATCCTTTACCGTTGCACCTACGCTTGTAAATTCTTCGTCTTTAAACGTTCTAATAGTAGATGGCTGAATAACTGTCTGAATGTTGAAATTGTCCTTTAATTCCTTGATGTGTTTAGGAATTATGGGAACCCTTGCTTCCCATCTGTTTTTGTCTTCTCTACGGATTCCTAAGAATTTTGCCATTTCTGTTCTCCTGTTAATAGCAGTACCAAATGTAAAATTTTTATAAATAAATTGTGTATAAAACTATCAATGCATTTTTATATCTGCAAATTATTTTTTACTTTCAACATTCCTCAATACAGAAATAAATAACTTAACAATT
>JAFGPP010000006.1 GCA_016936135.1 Thermoplasmatota archaeon | reverse complement strand
TCTATCTCAATAAAATCTTTTTTCTTTTTTAAAATAAAAATTTGATATTATATTTGGATTTAAAACCTTCAATCTTTTTTCGAAAATTTACATTTTTCTCAATCTCCTCTTTGATTATTTTTTCCATTTCGTCTCTGAATTCTAATTCAAAATGATCGCGCTCAAATAAATATAAAATGAGAAACATATCTTGATCACGTAATAATTTCAATAACCAATTCTTGTAAATTTCCCAATAATCTTTTTTTAATACTCTTCTTTTATGTTCTCTATAAACTGCGGCAAAAAGGAAATAGTTCATTTCACAGAAAATATACAAACGTCTTTCTTTATCATTGCATTTTTGCCAAAAGTCTGTATAGTTTTTATCACCAACATTGTAGAATTCATGGAGATTTTTATCTTTTAGTAAAATTTTTTCAATTTCCATAAAAATTTTATCAGACTCAGTTATCGAACCAATTCGAATACTAATTTTAAATATCACATATGTCAATATTGCTGTAATAATTAGAATAATTGTCTGGAGTAATATTAAAATGGTTTGCATATCAAACGAAATATCCATTTTTTGCTAGAACCTACAAGCAAGCATAAACTAATAATATTTTCTTTATAATCAATCAAAAAGATATATTTGGTTTTGCTAATCTAAATAAGATAATTATTTCTATAAAAAACCAATTTAATGGATTCTAAATAACATAAACCAATGCTTCGTCACTTGTTAACCCTTTAACTCTTCCTTCTTTTACCCATTCATCAAATAAATTTTTCTGAATGGGAAACTCAAAAATTTTATTTTTAGTATAGATCATCAATGCATATACGTCTTTGTTTTTTCCACTATCAAAACCGTACATAACCCCAAAAGCTATTTTTTTATTTTTATCTATTTTAAGTTCGTAATAATGCCCTACCTTTAATTTTGGCTTTGTCATACTATTTTTTTCTCCCTCAAAACATCAGTATATTTCTTTAAACTTTTCTGAAGCAGGTTCCCCTCCAATTCCCCAATGTGATTTTGGAACTTCATGAATAATTATTTCAACAGCATGAGCAGGTATGCCTAAATCAACAAAGACTTTAGTGATTCCTTTAATCACATTTTTGACCTTCTCCTCTCAGAAACCTTCCCAGACATTCACGTGAACAACGGGCATATTTTCCTCTAATCTAAATTATATTATAGGTTATAACACTATTTGTTAATTTATTAACCTGGGTACTTATTTTGTAAAACCTTAAGAAACAAATTAATTTAAGTCTAAATAGATGATTCGTAATATATGGATTTTATAAATTTTATTGGCTTTTTAGCAGCTGCTGGTACAACCGTGGCTTTTATCCCACAAGTCATTCGTTCTGTAAAAACAAAATCAACCAAGGATATAAGCCTTGTAATGTACTCTTTATTTTGCATAGGGATATCCTTATGGATAATCTATGGTATTTTCCTAAATTCTCAACCAATAATTTTAGCAAATTCAATAACACTCTTACTCGCAATTACAGTCTTGATTACAAAATTTCGTTACGGCTAAAATTTAAGAATTAATAACCGCCTATTTTTATAACTTGGATGCCATTGATAATTATTTACGGTAAATTAAGCAATTAATTTCCCCTTAGATTAATTGAAAAAAACGTTAAAAAAATGTGAGAAAAAAGCACCAGAAAAAAACCAGAGTTTGGCAAAATAAGGCAACTCTCCTCAGTTTTTCTCCGAGAAGAGACTATGGGCCTGCTGAGATTTGAACTCAAGTCTATGGCTCCCGAAGCCACAAGGATACCAAGCTACCCCACAGGCCCAGTAAAAATAGAAAATAGGAAATCAATAAAAATTATTTATTATTGTTGTCCACAACAAAATTTCATTTTAATGACTTCATATCTTCTATTTTTTAGATGGTAACAATTAGATATTGTAAAATTTTTCCAAAGAAATTGCTTTTATGGAACTATAAATAATCAATTAAAATGTTAACACCTGTTATGAAACTATGTTTCATAAAACTTTTATATTATAAATTTATATTTTAATCATAGGGAATATTTTTAATCCGGGAGGATAAAAACTTATTCTTTGAGGAATCCTTATGCAGAAAAATAAAGTTGGTATAATATTTGTTGCAACGGTATTATCCTTAACTTGCATAGGTATTAGTTTTGCTGGTTTTACAGACGTAATTAATATTTATGGAGAAGTCAGCACAGCAACTGTTGATTTTGTTATTAAGGAATATTCCTGTACATATGTATGGAAGATATACAATATTGAAGAAAATATTGAGGAATTTGAACATTTCACTGTAAATACAGAAAAAGAAATTGCTATATACCAGGGTCCTTGTATTGATCCAGATCAATTTGAAATCACAGTTTTTCAAAATAAATGTGATTATGAACGTGTAGCATGGGCCGAGGCAAAAGCTGGAGATCAAAATAACGAATTAGACATAGAATATTCTGGCATTTTCCCAAGTATGGAATTCATTGGAGATGTTGTAATTCACTACCAGGGAAGTATCCCTGGCAGAATACAATGGCCTGAAATTGTATGGGAGTCGGGAGATGACCTATCAGACTATGTGACAATTAAGACATACAAATATACCAAGGAAAACGATGTGTACGTAAAAGGGGAGGAAATCCCAATGGGAGATTTTCCTTATCAGGTACATTACTGCGATCACGTTGGTTGGGATATATTAATAAATCTACCACAAATAAATACACTGCAACAGAAAAGCGGCGAATTCAGTTTTATCATCCATGTGATTCAATGGAATGAATGTTATGAATCTCCTGACGACACTGACGGTGACGGAATTCCTGATGATCAGGATAACTGCCCAGATACACCAAACCCCGGACAGGAAGACAATGATGGGGATGGATTTGGAGGAGCATGTGATTGTGACGATAACGATCCCAACGTATACCCTGGAGCCGAAGAAATACTGGATGGAAAAGACAATGACTGCGATGGAGATATTGACGAGGGCCTATCATTTCCTAATTTATTTTTCAGTGAATATGTTGAACCAAGTGACGGATTTAATAAAGCGTTAGAAGTTTATAACGGTGGCTCTGACAAGGTAAATCTAATGAATATTGTAATTCAAATCTACGGTAATGGTAACACTGGTGTTGGTAAAATAATTCAGCTAAATGAATATATCCTTGAACCAGATGAAGTATTTGTCATAGCTAACACATTAATAGATCCGTCTCTTCAGCCAGTCTGCGATCAATTTAGCAATGATATTAATTTTAATGGCAACGACGCAATTGAACTGTTTTGTGATATTTCTTGGTGTTCAGGAACATTAGATGTGATAGGGCGAATAGGTGAAGATCCTACTGGAGGCCACTGGGGAACAGGTGATTGTAAAACAGAAGACTGCACACTTCTTAGAAAATGTAGCATAACTCAAGGTGACAACGATGGATCAGATGCATTTGATCCGTCAATCGAATGGAACGGTCTAGGTGTGAACTATTTTGATGACTTGGGTCTACATTGTCCTAGTATTGATAGCGATGATGATAGCATCCCAGATTCAGAAGATAACTGCCCAGATACATATAATCCAGATCAAGAAGACACAGATGGAGACGGAATAGGTGATGCATGTGAAATTGGAACATATGCAAACCCTGGTCTATCAGCAGCACATATACTATCAATTAATCCTTCCTCAACGGATGGAATATATTGGATTGATCCAGATGGAGCAGGAGGAAACGACCCCTTTGAAGCATATTGTGATATGACTACTGATGGAGGCGGATGGATGCTAGCCACTGTTCACAGCGACGATGGTCAGACAACATGGACCTATAACAACCATGCGCTTTTCTATAACTATGTTTTCATCGGCAGCGTCAATGAGATTAACCTTGACTACAAGGGTCAGGCTATGGTGCAACTTAACTTCTACGACGTTCTTGCCATACACGAACCTTCTGGTGTATGGGCTGCATATCATAACGTTGGCAATGGCGCCAGCTCGCTAGGTGACCGAATAGCTACCTTCCCCTGCCCCAACTGCGATAAAAATAGCGGCTTTCCAATGTCAACTGGTACCCTTTCTACAAGTGGCACCTCTCTTTGCAATACCGATCTCTTTATCAGTATAGGAGACTATGACGGAGGAGGCTTATCCGACTGCCTTAACCTTGCCAGCCCCTATAATCAAGCCACTTATGGCCCTGCCTGGAGTTTCAATAACAATAACGGCTGTCCTTTCGACGACCCTGGCATTACCAGTAGTCTCGGCCCAAATTATAAGTCGCCAGACAACGAGGGAAATTCCATAGGTTTCGGCTGGGCTATAGGAGGTAACACAGGTACTTCAGGTAACGGTGAAAATTATATGCAAATCTTCATAAGATGATTGAATAGTGTATTTAATAGATTTATAAAAAAAACATAAATAAACACTGGATTTTCTTATTAATTTAAATTAATTAATTCGATAAAAATATTTATTTACTTTTATTTAAGCTTATCAAGTAGTTTTCCAAAATCTGCATATTTTTCTTCAAGAATTTTTAATGAATTAATTAATGCATCTTCTGCACTTAGGGCACCATCGGTTTCGAAACTAAAAATAATATTTGTATTATCCCTTTTAATTTCAATAAAATCAACGTTATTTTTATGTAAGTAGAATTCAAGAACCGATATCTTATCAATGTCCAAAATTTCTAATTTTTCGCCTTTTAACGTCAACAAACCATCTTCCAGAGTTTTCACAAATTCCTTTACCTCATTTATTTTTTTCTTATCAAAATTAATTGTTGGCATGAATTTATAACCTGGAGCTTGAACCGCCTGCCATTTTGCTTGGGTTTTACCTCTGCCAAGAACGGCTTCCACCTCTAGAATTAAACGCTGATCATTAAATAATTCTACTATTGGGATTTTATCCTCCTTTATAGCCCAACTTTTTTCTGCAGGCTGAAGGTCCCCAGAATAGACAACTCCGGCACCTTCTTTGCTAAGAGTATATCTGACAGTGCAATTTGGACAACCTTTGCCTTTACAGCTACATTCGTCACGAAAAATAAGTAGCTCTAAATCTGTAGGAATAGGTATCAAACCTAATCTATGCGATATAATTTCGTCAAAAAGAGCACTGGTGTTGTCATAAATTATAACATCATCAACCGCAAGTTTTGGAAGGTCTGCAATCATAATTCTTCTAAGGGAATTTATAAAGTATGGTGCTGTACCCTCAATATGAATTACACCCTTTTTGTGTTTAAATTCTGCATTAACAACTTTCATGCAATATGCACCTAAATCCGGCGACCGCGCTTTCCGCCTTTTTTTCTACAGCCGTCGTGCGGTATTGGAGTTACATCCTCGATTTTACCTATTCTTAAACCTCTTCTTACCAATGCACGAATGGCAGCCTGGGCACCTCGACCAGGAGTACCTGCTTTGTTACCACCCTGTCCTCTAACCCTTACATTAACACGATCGATACCTTTCTCTATGGCAGCATCTGCGACAACCTGTGCAACTTTCATAGCAGTATAAGGTGAACCCTCATCTTTGGCGGACTTTGTAACCATTCCGCCGGAACATCTTGTAATAGTTTCAGCACCTGTTAAATCAGTAATAGTAATAATAATGTTGTTAAATGATGCAAAAATATGAGCTACTCCCCATCTTGCCGTAATTAATCGCCTCCTGCAATATCCTTGGATTTTGATTTATCCTCAACTTTTTCAGACTTTTCAACTTTACCAGTATCTACTTTCTCTTTTTTGACTGGCTTTTCTTCATGTTTTGGTTCTTCCTTCTTTTTTTGCTCTGGTTTCTCATCCTCCGGTTTTTTTTCCGTCTGCGTCTCTTTTTCTAACTTTGGTGATTCGTCAATTTTCTGCGATACCGGTTTGAATTCCGAACTTGGACGCGCTGGATGTAAAACATCGTTTAATGGAGAATCAGCGAAATAACTGATTTCATTTTCCTCATCTTTGGCAACAAGATAGCTAGGGACTGTGGTTTTTCTTCCACCGATAGCAATGTGTCCATGAGATATAAGCTGTCTTGCTTGCTTTGGAGTATTTGCAAGACCTTTTAGATAGGTAAGTGTTTGTAATCTTCTAGAAAGAATTGGCTCGGTTACGAGGGCCAATACATCATCTAAATTAGAATTTAGTTGCAGGATATTCATTCTAGTCAAGTGAGTCAAAAGTTGCTCGCTTTCTCTTTTTACCTGTGGGTTTCCCGATCCAATTTTCGCGAGTAATTCCCTGGCTTGTCCACGGTATTTCCTAAGAGATGTCTTAGCCTTCCAAATCTCTTGCTTGTTTTTAAGACCGTACTTTTTAATCAGATCATTTTCTGTTTTTATCCTTTCTTCTCGCCAAGGGTGACTTGGTGTTTCATATTTTTTTCGTGAAAATTTCGGTTTACCCATAAAAATCACTTTACTTTTGCTCTCTCTTTTTGGATACTCCTAGAGTTAATCCCGTACGATTGTTTGCTCTAGTTCTTTGCCCTCGTACAGGCAAACCTCTCTCATGTCTTATTCCTCGGTAGCTTCTAATTTTTTTCATTATATTTATTTCATTTCTTAATCTCAGATCTATTTCAGTACCTATAAGATGAATATCATCACCAGTATCATAATCCTTCCTATGATTAAGCATCCAAACAGGTGCAATCTCAGTGATATCTGATATAGTGTTAGCAAGCAGTTCAATTTCCTTGTCGGAAAGATTACCTACCTTCTTATTTCCTTCAAGGCCAGTCTTCTCG
Source organism: Thermoplasmatota archaeon (assembly GCA_016936135.1). Taxonomy (GTDB): domain Archaea; phylum Thermoplasmatota; class E2; order DHVEG-1; family DHVEG-1; genus JAFGPP01. The sequence continues at coordinate 4,541 of JAFGPP010000006.1, read as the reverse complement.
ACTATTAAAGTACTCATATGTAGTCCGATCCCTCTAATACTTGTCAATCCATGAATAAGGTTCTTTTCTCCTTCAATATCTGCATTGGCAATTCGGACAATATACTTGAAATCATCTTTGACTTCCTTTACTTCCTTTTTCTTTGCTTCTTTTTTTTGTTTCTCTTCTTTAGGCTTTTTTTTGTATTCTTTATCTGGCTGTTTGCCATGTTCATCTGGTTCAGAATCAGTTTCAAAAGGTTCAGGTTCGTCGATTTGCTGTTCTTTTGATTTTTCTACATTTTCTTCATTAGATTTAACTTTTTTTTCGTCCGACTTGACTTTTGTTTCCTCATTGGGTTTTTCAGTGTCTGGCAAATATCATACCTCTTTAATTTTTCTACAGTCATCTCTAAACAAATCGAAGAGACAAATATTCATTTGTTCGAGAAAGTATTGCCATTAATAGAGAAGCAATATTTAAGCATTTAGGGACTATAATGCCTAAAAATATTCGTGATTTTTAAAATAATTTTGACGAATACCTATTTATATAAATTCGTTAATTACCAATATCTCATAATGAAAATAATATAAAGCCGTAATAGAATAGACCGTTGCATTGACAAAAACAACGAGTGTATTCAAAGTGTAAAAGAATAGGAAATGAAATATTCATGTTGAGCTATGATCAGTATTTAAAAAATTTCGACAAATGTGTTAGTTCATATATCCCCCCATATAATTCATGGACCCCAGCTGACGAGGCTCTTTACAAACCTAAAGATCTTTACCGAATCCCAATAAAGGATGCAGAAGAACTACAATTAAAATCTTTGAAATTTGCTTTTAACTATCATTATGAAAAAAATAAATTCTACCACGATTTTTGTAAAGAACACAAGGTTGAACCAAACGACATAAAAAATATTTCTGATCTTTCAAAAATACCTCTAATTCCAGACGGTTTTTACAAAGATTATCCTCATGGAAAAGATTTTGCAACCTGGCTTGGAAATATTTATACTGGGGAATTACCAAAAATAGTTATACCACATACTATGCCTAATTATGATCAGGTAATCGATGCCTTTAGTAAGGCGGGCGTCATAGTAACATATAGTAGTGGAACAGGAGGTCGACATACATTTATCCCAAGGGACATAAGAACATTTCATTCTTCTGAATATGCTCTTGCAAAATGTGTTGTTTCAATGATTTATCCTTTTTGGGAGTATGATTCAGGTGGATACATTTTGATGCCTAATCCAAGGAAAAATTTCATTTATGCTGGAAAGGCCCTTGAAATTTACATGGATGCTGTAAAAAATATTCAGGTAGCAATTGATCGCCATATTAATACCGAGACAATAAGAATAACAATGGGTATTGGTAAAGGAATAAGAAGTAAATTTATTAGATTTGCTTCAAAACGAGTATCAAAAAAAATGATTAAAGACATTGTTTCATGGCTAGAACATAATAAAAATTCGACTGAGAAAATATCCATGATTGGTGCTCCATTTATTCTTTATTTTGTCATGAAGAAAATCCAAGACCTTGGCCTAACATTTGACATTGGTGAAAGAGGTGCAGTTGTTACAGGTGGCGGATGGAAAATTCATGAGCAGATTAGAATGACAAGTTCTTCCTTTAGAAAAATTGTTAAAGAAGTCCTTGGCATACCTGAAAAATTTTGTCTTGATGCCTATGGCATGGTTGAAGGAAACGGTTGGATGGTGCAATGTCCTGAAGGTCATTATCTTCATGTACCCTACTCATATTTTAAACCACTAGTTCTAGACGATGAATTCAACCAAGTTGCGTATGGTGAAACGGGCAGATTTGCCTTTCTAGATGCAATTGCTATGAGTTATCCAGGATTTATCACTACTGGCGATAAAGTTAAGTTACTTGAACATTGTCCAGTTTGCGATCGGCCTGGTCCTGTTTTGGACCCAGAGGTAGAAAGAGTAAAAGGTGCGGAAACCAGAGGTTGTGCTGAAGAAATGAGATCAATGATGACTAGAGACATTGGAAGGTAAATAGATGACCTTTTTACGGGAAATAAAGGAGCGCGAATATTTACCAAATAGAACCCAAATCAAATTGTATTCGGCAGGTACCTTTGCTGTTATAAAGTTATTTTTAAAAAGTCCTGGAGATATTAAAAAATTACAACAAAAAGAGCCCCTTGAAAAAAGATACATAAGACCTCCCAGAGAATACGAAATTCCCAAATTTAATAACGATACGAAATATTGCAAATCAGATGAAAAGTATTTGCGTCCTACACTTTGGTGTAATTGTCGTGCACCAGAAGTTATCGCTCTTGCTAACCAACTTGGAGCTTACAGAGTATCAGATAGAGAATTTGCAGAAGCAGCTTTTCATTTTGTAAAAGAAAAAATGCCATTGGAAATATTGCCTTTGAATCCTGTGGAGGAAACATTCAGAAGGGGTACGGGTACATGTTTTCACCTCATTACCGCCTTTATTGCTCTTTGTCGTGCCGCAGGAATCAAAGCCCGCTACAAGATGTTTGCAATGAATATGATACAGGCTTGGGTTGATTCAACTGTTGCTGTAGATCCTGTAGTAAAAAAATGGTACGATTCAATGGGTTATTTTATGCTTGAGGGTGAAGGCGAAGCCTATGTTGATGGAAAATGGGTCGTGGCTCATGTAGGCCCCAAGGCCGAACGACAGGCCGCAAATGGAATACCTATAACAAAATTTGGTGAGGATTCTATTGGTGTGTGGTTCTTTCCGATTCCGGGCACCATAATGAAAATGGAATCAATCCCATATGGTCTTGGTGCACTTGTAAAACTAGCTAAATTAATTGCACCTGGGTCAATGGAGAGGGTTAATGTAAGTATTCAAAATCAGATTGAATCAGGACGGAAAATAATCCAAGAAGCCGGTGGTCTTGAAGCATATGATGAAATGGCTAGATCAAAAGTTGGGCCAAAGAAACCAAAAATTGAAATGGAAGGCAAAGGCGAAATCGTCTTTGGTGAGTGATTACCGTTTATGAGCCTTGAAGAAAATACTGTAATATCCTTTCCTACACCCGATAGTGTATTAACTGAAAAACCATCAATTAAAAAATATCTTAAATATCTTTTATTTTTTGGTCCGGGGGCAGTTTTAGCATCTATGACAATTGGTCAAGGACAGCTTATTCTGGGTCCCCAGATTGGCGCATGGTCTGGATATGGACTCATTTGGTTAATTACTGTAAATATCTCCTCTTATGTTATTGCTTATATAAGCATTCGTTTTACAATGGTTTCTGGCATCAGTTTCATGGACATTTTTGCCTTAAAAACTAGGAAGGGATGGTTTAATTGGCTAATTATCGTTATAATGGCAATTTTTATACCAATGTTTACTGCCTCAATTATTACGACACTTGGTCAATCTCTTGCTTGGATTTTGGGTCTTCCTTACGAAACTTATCTTATTTTAGGTATTTTTACTTGCCTGATTGCTGGTCTTTTAGTGATATTCGGACGCTATAGATTTCTTGAAAATGTTCAGGCATTTTTTGTTGTCGTTTTAGCAGCAGGTGCAGTAATTTCAGCGTTTTTTATAATCCAAAAATTCAATCCAGATGTTTTTGAAATTATTGCAAGTTTTTTTGCAGTTGGGAATGCCCCTAGTTACCCTTCGTGGGTTCCTTTGGAAAGTTCACGTACACCTGCTCCACTTTTGATGATGGGCTATTTAGGGACACTTACAGTTACGCTCATTCCTTTAGTTGGTTATATCGGATGGATAAAAGTCAAGAGATGGGGTATTTTTAAAGATAAGACAAATCCTGAATCTTTTGGAGAGGAACGATTTTTATTTTTTAAAAAAAGTGGAAAAATTTCTTATTTGCCAAATGATGAATCAGAGGTAAAAAAGTGTAAAAAATTACTTAGGCCATTACAGATAGATTTGTCATTGGCATTCATTGTAGTTTCAATTGTATCAGCATCATATATACTCGCAGGTAAATTTCTTCTTGGGTACCAAGAAGATGGCTCAATTTTACTTCCTACGGACATTGATTTGGTAAAGACACAGGCGGTAATATTTACACAATTTTCTGATTGGCTTGAACCTCTATACAAAATAAGTGTATTTTTCGCCCTTTTTGGAACTGTTTATGCTGGTTTTGAAGCAGCAACCCGAATGCTATTTGAAACTTCAAAACACCTTATTAAACGTGTAAATAATATTTATTACAAGCGTTTTATGATATACATAATGATACTTATTTTAGCATCTGGAATTCCAATATCGCTTCTTATGTATTATGGTCTTTCAGTACTGCTTATATTGAGCCTTACTTTGCTTTTTATTGGAGTTGTTAGTGTAATTATTTTTGGGGTAGGATCCATATATATGACACAAAAAATTCTTCCAGAAAAATACAAGTTGAATGGTTTAGGTCTGATATTGGCTATTGGTTTTCTATTGCTATTTACAATTCCATTGATAATCATTTTCCTTTAGAAAATTATTGCAACAATCTGTCCAATATAAATTTTAAATTACAATAAAAATATT
>JAFGPP010000052.1 GCA_016936135.1 Thermoplasmatota archaeon | reverse complement strand
GTAACAGTAACAGTAAGCGGCGGAGGAAGCAGTGTAGGTGTACAATCTGTAGGTGAAAATAGTGCAGATATTGGAATGGCAAGTAGAGAAATCAAATCATCCGAAGTAACTACATACCCCAATCTTGTAAAACATGTTGTCTGCAGTGATGGAATAGCAATTATAGTTAATCCAGACAACGACTATGTAACAAATCTTACAGTTGAACAAGTAAAAGCAATATACCTTGGTACATATACAAATTGGAATGAAATTTAAGCACAAAAAGTGAATAAAAAGAGTAGTTTCTGATTTCTTTCTTCTTTAGTAAAGGGGGATACTACGATAAAAAAATTGTGGAGATTAACATAATATGAGGAGTAAAAAATTCCAACTCCCTAATTTAACTTTTTCAAAGAAATATTTTAAAGAAAACATAATTAAAATACTTTTAATTATTGCAGCAGTAATAGGAATAATAGTTATTTTTTCAATTCTTTTTTTTCTTGTAAAAGAATCCTATCCCTTACCAACAGATCTTTGGACTTTTTTATCCGGTGAAAAATGGAGACCAACAAGTGTAAATCCTCGGTTTGGGGCGTTCCCATTAATTGTTGGAACACTACTTGTTACCTTAGGTGCAATGGTTTTTGCTGTCCCTCTCAGTATTGGCAGTGCTATTTTTATTTCGGAAATAGCATCTCCACGTATTAGAGCAATTATTAAACCAGTAATTGAACTTCTTGCAGGAATTCCATCAGTAGTTTATGGTTTTTTTGGACTGATTATTCTAGTCGATTTGATTCATGATGGTTTTAATGTCCCGACTGGTGAAACTTGGCTTGCAGGTTCAATAATTTTGGGAATTATGGCTATTCCAACTATCACTAGTGTTGCAGAGGATGCAATAAATGCTGTACCTCGTCATTACAAAGAAGGTTCTCTTGCCATGGGGGCTACACGTTGGCAGACGATAAGAAGTGTTGTACTCCCCTCTGCCCTTTCAGGAATAACTGCAGCAATTATTCTTGGTATCGGACGGGCTGTTGGTGAAACGATGGCTGTAATGATGATTTGCGGCAACTCTGCAGTTATTCCTACTCCCCTATGGAATGTTTTTTCGCCGATTAGAACACTTACTTCAACTCTTGGTATTGAGATAGGTGAAGTTCCTTTTGGAAGTGGACATTATCATGCACTTTTTGGTGTAGCGGTTCTACTTTTAGCAATCACTTTGGTTATTAACATTAGTGCTGTTTATGTTCTTGGAAAAATCAAAGAAAAACAGATGGCTCTTGGTAAAAAGAAGAGAAAAACTATAGTTTCTGCTGAAACGATGTACAAAATAAAACGATATCTAAAACATATTTTAATCGGGGTCTTATTACTATTTTTATATTTTGTTGGCGGTTTGATTTTGGTAGGTACAATTGTTGTATTTGCAATTGTTTTATATTTTGTTTTTAAGAAACTCTCTCAAAAAAATATTCAGAAAATTTCTTTTTCAATTATTACGGTTGCAATAATAATCGTGTTATGTATTCTTGGTATTTTACTAGGTTATATAATATCTAATGGTATAGGGACAATAAGCTGGGAGTTTTTAACAACACCCCATAGTAATCTTGGACGTCAAGGTGGTGTAGTTACTGCTATACTTGGTACTCTTTATCTTGCTGCTGGTGCTATTGCTATTGCTCTTCCAATCGGAGTCGGTGCTGCTATTTATCTTGTAGAATACAAAAAAGAAGGAGAAATAACTAAGATAATTCGTAATGCTGCAGATTTATTAAATGGTACACCAAGTATCGTCTTTGGTCTTTTTGGTTTTGCATTTTTAGTTCTATTTCTTGGATGGGGTAGAGTATTATTTGCAGGTCAATTAACTCTAGCATTTATGATTATTCCAACTGTTCTACGGACTTCCGAAGAAGCTCTTAAAAGTGTTCCTCAGTCAATAAGAGAGGGAAGTCTTGCCGTTGGTGCGACTAGATGGCAGACGATTAAACGGGTTGTTCTACCACCTGCATCTCCCGGTATAATTACTGGTTCTATACTTGGTATAGGTCGAGCTGCTGGTGAAACCGCACCGATTATGTTTATAGCTGTTACCTTTTCAGCTGTTAACCCTTCATCTCTTTGGGAACCAGTTAACGCTCTTTCATATCACATACTTGTTTTGGCAACGGAGATCCCAGGTCAAGAAGGAAAAATTGCAGCAGGTGGAGCAGCACTTGTATTGTTACTAATTGTTATTTGTTTTTACATAATAGCAATTTTGATTAGAAATTATTACAGTAAAAAAATGAAATGGTGAAATATAAAATGGGTAAAGAAGAATACATAATTAAAACTAAAGATCTGAATCTGTGGTACGGTGATAAACATGCCCTTATTGATGTAAATTTAAATATGAAACCAAATAAAGTTACAGCACTTATAGGACCATCTGGTTGCGGTAAAAGCACACTGATACGCTGTTTTAACCGTATGAATGATGTAATACCTGAATGTAAAATCAAAGGTCAAGTATACTATCATGAAAAAGATATCTATGAGCAGGGCGTTGACGCAGTTGAAATTAGGAAAAAAATTGGCATGGTTTTTCAAAAACCAAATCCATTTCCAAAGAGTATCTATGAAAATATTGCATATGGGCCACGAGTACAAGGCATAAATAACAAGAAAAAACTAGATGAAATAGTTGAAAAAAGTCTAAGGAATGCAGCTCTTAGGGATGAAGTAAAAGACAGACTAAATGATAGCGCAATGGGTCTATCAGGAGGACAACAACAAAGATTATGTATTGCCAGAGCACTTGCAATAGAACCCGATGTAATACTAATGGATGAACCCTGCAGTTCACTTGATCCAATTGCTACTGCAAAAATTGAGGATTTAATAGGTGAACTCAAGAAGAAATATACTGTAATTATTGTTACTCATAATATGCAACAGGCAGCACGAGTAAGCGATTATACGTCTTACATGTACTTAGGAAAGATGATTGAATATGGTCAAACAAAACAAATCTTTGAGAATCCGAAAGAAGAATTAACTGAGAAATATATAACTGGTAGATTTGGATAGGTGGGTTGATGGTTGAAAAATTTCATAGAGAACTTGATCAGTTAAGAATAGAAGTAATAAAGATGGGTGAGCTTGCTGAAGATATGCTTCAAAGATCGGTGGAAGCGTTGAAAAAACAAGATAATGCAATGGCAGAATGGGTACTTTCAAAAAAATGTAAAATTGCAGACATGGATCAAGATATTGAAACTAAAACTCTTCAAATGCTGACCCTTTACCAACCGATGGCAATCGATCTAAGAGAAATTGGCTGTATTTTTAAAATGATTACATATCTTGCAAGAATCGGAAGATATGCAAAGGATATTGCAAAAATATCTATTGAAATCTCTGACCGTCCACATTTTAAAAAATTGATAAGCATTCCTCACATGTCAGAAATTGTATGTGGAATGATTGACGATGCTTTGATTTCATTTAAAGAAAAAGATATTAGTAGATTTAAGGATTTTTCAGATAGGGACAATGATGTGGATGAACTTAGATACTCTATTTTCAGGGAATGTTTGACCTATATGATTGAAGATCCAAAGGTTATTACCCAAGGTACTCATTATATTATGATTGCTAGATATCTGGAGAGATGTGCGGATCACGCATGTAAGATTGCTGAAAAAATTTATTACATGGTAAAAGGGGAACATATTGATATTGATCCTTCGACCCAAAAATGTAATGTAAATTAGCCCTGTATTATTATGAACAAAAGTAAGAAAAGAGTACTTTTTTTATGTACTCATAATTCGGCAAGATCCCAAATGGCTGAGGGATTACTACGTAGTTTATATGGCGACAGTTATTTAGTAGATAGTGCCGGATTAGTACCAACAAGTATAAATCCCTATGCAATTAAGGTAATGAAAGAAATTGGAATTGACATTACAAATCAATCCTCTAAAAGCATTGAAAATTTTAGAGATGAAAAATTTGACTATGTAGTCACAGTTTGCGACCATGCAAAGGAGGCATGTCCATTTTTTCCTGGTAACAAATTGATTCATAAAGGATTTGAGGATCCTTCGACTTTTAAAGATGGTGAGGAAGAAAAAATTAAATCATTTAGAAAAATTAGAGACGAAATTAAGGATTTTATTCAAATTTATTTTTCTAATTAATATGGCGATTAAATTTAACTATATTGCTTTATCACGTTAACGTTAATCGGAACCTTCATTGATGAGGAAATAGCGTCACATTTTGTTCTTAATAAATATGCTATAGGCCTATAATCAGTTTCCGAAAAAGATTCATAATTTGCCATTCCCTTGCAAATTATTAAATCAGCAGAAGATAATTTTTCTCTTAAGTTCTTTGGAATTTTTAAAAAGTTTACACCTACTGCAAAACATCCCGTATCGAGAATCTCATCAACAACATTATCAAAATTTAGTTTATTTGTATCCTCTCTTGTTGCATCACTTAGAACTGTTTTACCTTTTACAACAAGTGTGAGTTTCATATCCGGATTAAATTTCTTTAATTCTTCACAGAATATTTTATCAAAAACAATTTCTCCACAATTGTCCGTAAACAATAATATTTTTTTGGCCTTACGAATTAATTCCTTTAAACTTTTTGAATCATCATATTTTATTCCGTCATCTATAAGATTTTGAAATGTTTCTTTTAACATGTCTGGGTGGGAACTTGCACCTTCAATTCCAAAATCCATGCTATTGCCAACAATTGCACAAAGCATGCTGGTCCAGAGAGGATCACTTGATTTTTCAATCAGTTCCTTTACGCGGGGAACAAGGGACAAAGCGATTTGGTTACTTTGCTTTTTTAAATCTCTATAAGGATCATTATCATCTAGAGTTTCATAAACCATTTTATGAACTTTTGTCGCAATGTCGGCACTACATTCAGATGGATCATAAAGTTTAGAAAGAGCGTTACAGGCTTTTTTTATAACCGTTGTTTTAAGCTTTTCATTCTTTGTACTCTGCTCTGCTTCAAATATAATTCTTTTAATCAAACAAGGAACGCATTGTGTCTGGATCTTCATAACAAACAAGAGGAATAAAAGTTAGATATTAGAGTGTTATCCTGCTATTTTTTTATACAAATAAGCTCCTTTATCGGTAAAACCCAATTTTCTATAGTATGGTTTTACACCAATTCCACTTAATACAAACAAATATCTTTTGTCAAATTCTTCATTACAAATGCGAAAAGCTTCCTCAATTAGTTCTTTTCCATAACCCCTATGTTGCCACCCTTTCGCAGATTGTTTTCCAATGGGAATTTCTCTTCCTAACACTTTTAATTCCCTAATCATCATACATGGATTTGAAACAAGTTCGTATCTGTGCGGATTTATTATGTCTCTTAGGCGAAGATAACCGATTAAGCTGTTGTTTTCTCTTTCTGCAAAGGATAAGAATATTTCTGTACCGTTGTTAGCATTGTATGAAATTTTCTTAAGTTCTATTTTGCTTTGGTCAATTTCAATATCTTCTTTTAATAATCTATGCCCAATTTCCCTGCATCGGATGCATAAACAAGTTTTGCCATGATTTTGCATCTCTTCTTCGACAAGCTGACGAAGGTTGCTCTTGTCAACTCCAGCATCGATCAAATTAGCCGGTATGTCTCTTTGGATACGTTGAATTCTTACCCACTTTGGAACATATGTTTTCAGCTTTGCAATTAATTTAATGGCGTTATCATTTGTAAGTGGTTTGTAAAATCCCTTTTTCCATGAATCATACAATTCAGTGCCTTTTAATGTTAAGGTTGGATATATTTTAATCATGTCAGGACAAAAATCGGAATTTTCAAAAATTGTTTTGAATGAGTCTATATCCTTTTGCATGTCTGATCCCGGTAGTCCAGGCATCATATGATAGCAAACTTTAAATCCGGAATCTTTTGCGATACGTGTAGCAGCAATTGTGTCAGAAACTGTATGCCCACGATGTATATAATGTAAAATATTGTCATACACAGTTTGAACTCCAAGCTCCACTCTTGTTGCACCAAGTTCAAGGGCATGGTCGACATGCTGTAACCTGAACCAGTCAGGTCTGGTTTCAACAGTTAAACCTATACAACGGGAGGAAGCAGATTCATTATTTCTTTTTGCTTGTTCTAAAGTTTTTGAAGTTTTTTGGTTTAAACCATCTAAACATCTTTTGACAAACCAATGCATATAAGATGGCAATCGAGATGTGAATGTCCCACCCATCAAAATTAGATCAATTTTGTCAACCGGATGACCTACTGATTTCAGTTGGTTTATTCTGTTTATTGTTTGCAGATAAGGATCAAACTTATTGTTTGAAGCCCTCATTGCAGCTGGTTCATGGCCGGTATAACTCTGTGGGGTATTAATTTCTGGACCTCCAGGGCATGGTAAACATCTTCCATGAGGACAAACCTCTGGTGAGGTCATTACTGCAACCACTGCAACACCAGAAATAGTTCTCATTGGTTTTTTTCGCAAAATGGAAAATAACTGTTCTCTTTTCGACTCGGTTAAATCAACAAGAACAAGATTTTTGATAAGCTCACTGTCTGGAGGAATGCGATTTAACTTGTACTTTTTACAAAGAGTTATTTTTGCTTTATGAAGCTCAAGTTTTGTTCCTATCTTATCTGAAATAAGAAGGTCAATTAATTCGTCATGATAACTCATTAGATTTCTTCATAATATCCATAGATAAAAATGTTTGTTATGTAATTGGAAAGATGATAGTTCGGGTAGATTTATTAATAAAACCCTTATTTGCCATCCTAGTGAAAAGCCTTGGATATTATTAAAACAAATCAACTTACCAGAAAATTTGATGATTTTACTGCTGTTGACGATATATCCTTTTCTGTTAAAAAAGGAGAAATATTTGGTTTTTTAGGACCTAATGGGGCAGGAAAAACAACTACAATAAAAATGCTTACGACACTTCTCTATCCTACTTCTGGGTCTGCATCTATTGCCGGGCATGATATAATTAAGGAAAGAAACGACGTTCGTCAAAATATTGGTGTAGTATTCCAAGAACCAGCACTAGATATTGAATTAAGCGGAAAAGAAAATCTTGATTATCATGCTCGAATGTATAATATTCCAAGAGAAAAAAGAAAGGAAAGAATTAAGGATGTACTTCAGCTTGTAGATTTGGAAAATAAACAAGATACCTTTGTAAAATTCTACTCTGGCGGAATGAAAAGAAGACTTGAAATTGCTCGGGGATTAATGCACAGTCCTGTTGTACTGTTTTTAGATGAGCCGACACTAGGTCTTGATGCCCAAACTCGAAGGGCTATTTGGCAATATATTCGAAAAATGAATAAAGAAGAACAAACAACTATCTTTTTGACGACACACTATATGGACGAAGCGGATTATTTGTGCGACAGGATAGGAATTATTGATCATGGCAAGATTCTAGTAATGGATTCAGTAAGTAATTTAAAAACTTCAGTTGGAAATGATTTGATTACTCTTAGTTCAACAAATATGGGGGATCTTATAAAAAGACTAGAGAAGGAATCTTGGATAAAAAAATTAAAAAATCAAGATAATTTTTTAACATTGTATGTAGAAAAGGGTGATGAAAAAATCCCACTTATTATTGAGATTGCTCAAAAATTGTCAATAAAAATAAAATCGATTAGTGTTAGAAAACCAACTCTTGATGATGTGTTTTTGTCTTATACTGGCAGAACTATTCGAGAAAATAATGGAAAAGTTAATCCAAAGGACATGATTCATCCGAGATTTCATAGGGGGTAAATCAACTTTGAAAACTTTTGATTTGCAGGCAATATATGTTATGTGGCTTAGACAGATGAAACATTTTGTCAGATCTAAAAGTAGACTTGTAACTTCTATTATCCAACCATTGTTTTTTCTTTTCATTCTAGGTTCAGGCTTCCGAACGATTTCAATGCCAGGTCTTGAAGTAGATTATCTATATTTTTTATCTCCGGGTATTATCACCATGGCAATTTTATTTTCCTCAATGTTTACCGGAATTTCTGTTCTTTGGGATAAACAGTTTGGTTTCCTACAGGAAGTTTTAGTTGCACCCATAAGTAGAATTTCAATCATAGTTGGTCGAACTCTTGGAGGGGCAACTACTGCCCTCTTTCAAGGTTTTATTATTCTTATAATAATCGCTGTTCTAGGAGTTCCCTTCTCCAGTGTTATTGGGATTTTATCGGCAATTGCTTTTATGGTTCTTATTGCATTTACTGCGGTGGGTTTTGGTTTAATAATTGCATCAAAAATGCAAGATTTTCAAGGTTTTCCACTTATTATGAATCTTGTAATAATGCCGCTTCTATTCTTGTCTTCGGCCTTTTTCCCGGTCGGATCTCAATCGACCTTACAAACAATTGCTTTTTTCAATCCTTTTTTCTATATGGTAGATGGTTTGCGCGGAAGCTTAATAGGTAAAAATAATGTTTTATTGCCCCAGATAGATATAGCTATAGTTATTGTAATATGTATCATAATGATTGGATTGGGAAGCTACTTTTTTAACAAAAGTGAGGTTTAGAATTAAAATTCAAAAATCTCAAGTATTATTTTCATACTTTGAATGTATTTACCAAACAATTATTTTTAAATTTGCAGATTTGCTTTGTTGAATATTCTTTTAATGTTAGCGCCTTAATATCTTCTAGTAGGCTTTTAATCTCGGTACCTTTTTTTGATAATGAATAACAATTTTTCTTATTTGTTAAAATATTTAATTTAATCATATCTTTTAAAAGATTTGAAAGTAAGGTTCTGTTGATTTGTCTTGATGAAAGTTTTACAATCTCTTCAAAGGAGTAACATTTATGTGATTTTAGATTAGCGATAAGTGGACATGCCCATTTTTTACCGAAAAGATAATAGATCTGTAAAACAGGACATTTACTAGATTCTTCAGGCACGGCTTCCATATAAGTACAAATTTGTGTACTGTTATTTAAATAATTGCGTAATTATTTCAGTATCAAATAGGAGGAAGATGAGATGACAGATTGTCCAAATTTGGCGACGTGTTCATTTTTTAAAAAATATGAACAAGACGCATCTATGCAACTTGCCCTGCAAGGTTTTGTAAATAAATATTGTAAGGGCGACAAACAGAGCCAATGTGTGAGAAAAAAGTAAGCATGGCATTGGGTGGCCCAGATAAAGTTCCAGCGAATATGATGCCGAATGGATCACCTTTGACTGGAACAACATCAGATGGTTGGTCTGATGATGTAAAAAATGTTTTAAGTGAAAAATTAAGCATAAGTGTATAGTTAATTATCCACTTTTTTTCTTTTTTTTATTAAATCTATCTATAAAAAATTTTTAATTTTCGCCTGTTAAACCATTTTTCCAAATAAAAATAATATAAAAAATAATATCATTGCAATTATCAAAAGTATAATTGCAATTTTCCGGCTTGATCCAAATACAATTGGAATTGGTCCTATGAAAACAACTCCCCCACCCTTGATCGATTGTTTGGCTTTATTGTTTGAATCATTTATCCCAAAATAATTTTCTTCTGATTTATTCAAATAGGAATATTGTAACAAAAAAATTGAAACAACTGATAGAAAAATAAAAACAAAACCAAGAAAAGTAAATGGACCCGAACCAATTAATATTGGAAAAATAATAATTAATCCTGCTTCCAATTCACCTGATAAGTAGCCAATAACTAGAAATGCGATTCCAAAAATTAAAAGAAATAATGGAATTATTCCTAGCTTTTTCATTATGTAGTTTCCTCAATACAATTTCTAAATGTTGTAATCATATTTTGTAAAGAAGAGGCAATAGTTACAGGTCCCACGCCGCCAGGCACTGGAGTAATTTTACCAGCCTTTTCTTTAACAGATGAGAAATCTACGTCACCACAAACCCCATCTTTGGTTTTTACTATTCCTACATCAATTACAAAAGCGCCTTTTTTTATTTTCTCTTGAGAAATAAGTTTTGGAACGCCTGTAGCAGAAATTAAAATATCTGCTTCTTTTGAATATTTAGATAAATTATCAGTAAAAACATGACAAACAGTTACTGTTGCGTTTCTATTTAATAAAAGTATTGAAAGTGGTTTTCCCACGATATTACTATGATTTACAATTACTACATTTCTACCCTGTAATTGCGTCTTTTCATAACTTAAAATAGTTAAAACTGCCTTCGGGGTGCAGGGAATAAGACTTTCGTTACCAATCATAGTTTTTCCCAAATTAATAGGATTAAGACCTTCTACATCTTTTTTGGGATCAATTTTTAATAAAAGTTTTTCCGAGGAAATATTTTTTGGAACTGGGAATTGGATTAATATTCCATGGACATTTCTATCATCATTTAATTGTCCAATTGTATCAAGAACTTCACTTCCAGAAACGTTATTTTCGAATTCTACATGTTTGGAAATAATTCCAGTTTTCTTACAAGCTTCATCTCTTAACTTTAAATAAAGATTAGATGCTGTATCATTTCCAATTTTAATTGTCATTATTTTGGGAACTGTCACATATTTGGATTTTAAAATTGATACTTCATTTGCAGTTTTTTGATTGAGATCTGCAGCTATTTTTCTACAATCAATTATTTTTGCTGTCATTATTTGTCAAAAATAAGCAACGGAAGAACGAATAAAAATTCTATGGTTTCTTACCAATTGCATAAAACTGTGGAAAAAAATTCAATTGGATTTTTTCATCTAGCGATTTGAGATATTCGTATTCCCATTTGTCAATTTCTTCTTCAGATAAACCTGCGTCAAACAAGGTTTTTACGTAAAAATCCCTTGCATGCAAATAGTAAGATTTATCTTCCTCACAGCTCCAGATTCTATTGTTACCAATACCAACACGCGTTTCTAGTCCGGCCCTTACAAAAAGTGATCTAAGTTTTCTTCCGATATGGGGATCACCTCCCCTTTCTCTGATTACCCGACCTGCAAAAATTTCATCAATTTTTTGGTTTTCAGGCCAATGAATTTTTCCCCCATAATCGGGTTCTAGAGATGCAAGAACAATACCTCCATTTTTGACCACTCTGACCATTTCATTAATCACAATCTGGGGATTGTCTACCCACATAAAGAAAAGATTACATGTTACAATGTCAAACGAATTTTCCCCGAAAGGAATTTTTTCCGCGCTTCCTATCAGGATTTGAACATTATCACAGTCTTTTAGTATGTCTTTGGCAACCATTGCCATGTTTCTTGAACCATCTATTGCAATGACTGAACCTTTGGTGAACCTAGCAATATCTTTTGTAACTGTTCCTGAACCACAACCAACATCTAAAATGGTATCTGCATCCTTTAAACCAACTTCTAGATATAGTGGAATTCTTTCTTCAGCTGTTTCGAGGGCCTGGAGTTCTAATTTTTTAATAAAATCCTTGAAATCTTCATCTGATCTTTTATGAAAGTCAACATCTTTTTTCATAAATTAACAGTATATTCAAATTTGAATCTTTAGTATAAACTTTTCTTTCATGCCTTAGTTTTTTAAATAGGTATGTTTTATTCACTCTTGCATGAACGGGGTAGTTTTACAAATAGCTCTGGATCTTTTAAACAAGGAGAGAGCACTTACAATTTCTTCTGAGGCAGTGAAAGGAGACGAGGATTGTTGGCTAGAGGCAGGCACTCCATTGATCAAAAGTGAGGGAATGGAAATAGTTAGATTGTTAAGAAAAACCTTTCCTGAAAGAACAATTGTTGCTGATATGAAAGTAATGGACACCGGTGCACTAGAGGTAGAAATGGCTTCAAAAGCAGGAGCAAATATCATATGCGTCCTAGGTGCATCTGATGACACAACAATTACAGATTCAATTAAATCAGCAAGGAAATATGGATCAAAAATCATGGCTGATCTGATAAATGTTGAAAACAAGCTTGAGCGGGCAAAGGAACTTGAAAAGCTTGGAGTTGATTATTTGTGCATTCATGTTGGTATCGATGAACAAATGATTGGTAGAAGACCTCAAGACATTCTTAAAAATATTGTTAATAAAACCAACATACCTGTTGCAGTTGCTGGCGGAATTAATAGTGAAAGTGCTGCAGAAGTCGTAAAAGCTGGTGCAAGTATAGTAATTGTAGGGGGCGCAATAACAAAGGCAAAAAATGTAAAACTTGCAACTGGAAATATTAAAAAATCTATAATTCAGTGTAAATCGATAAACACCGATTTGTTCAAAAAATATGATAAATCTGAACTTAAAGAAGCATTTTCAAAAGTGTCCACTACAAATATATCAGATGCTATGCATAGGAAAGGAGCAATGGTCGGAATCAGACCTGTTAGACTTGGTTATCATATGATTGGAAAGGCTTTGACTGTTAGAACAGTCGACGGAGATTGGGCAAAACCAATTCAAGCAATCGATAAGGCAGAAAAAGGATGGGTATTAGTAATTGATGTTGGTGGTGGAAAAACTGCAATATGGGGAGAACTAGCAACATGGAGTGCAAAACTTAAGGGTCTTTCAGGCGTAGTTATTGATGGAACAGTTAGAGATATTGATGATGTTTACCAAATGGATTTTCCAATTTTTTGTAGATTTTTTTCACCTGCTGCTGGGGAGCCTAAGGGATTTGGAGAAATTGGTGCAGAAATTACCTGCGGTGGTCAAACTGTAAGAACTGGTGATTGGATTATTGGCGACGACTCTGGAGTTGTAGTTGTTCCACAGGAAATTGCTCAAGAGATCGCAAATAGATCTAACTCTATTAAAGAAGGGGAGAATCGTATTAGGGAAGAAATTAAATCTGGCGATTCTCTTGGAAGCGTTTTGAAACTTAAAAAATGGGAGAAAATAGTTGGATGAAAAAGGTAATTTTTTTCACAGATATTAATAATTTGCATGAAGCTTTAGAATATTTTCCGTTAAAAGCGTTCGAAAATAAAGAAGTTCCAGTTAAACTACATATGGGGGAGGTAAAAAATAAATATTTTCCAAAACCGGATTTAGCTAAAAGGATAGTTGATGAATTAAAAGAGGTAAAATCCTCTCCTTATCTTTTTGATACAACTGTAGCTTATAGGGGTTTAAGAGGTTCCAAGACCGGATATGAAAAGGTGGCAAAAATACATGGTTTTACAAAAAACAAGATTGGATGTAAGGTTGTAATCGATGATAGTGGAGTTCCAGTTAAAATAGATAACAGAACTTATTATGTTGGAAAACACCTTAACGATTCAACCCATATTTTCGCTTTGTCTCATGTTAAAGGTCATGTCGCTTCTGGTATGGGGGGGGCCATAAAAAATTTTGGAATGGGCGGTGTAACCAGAGAAACTAAAAGAAATATACATCACGGAAGTCGCCCCGTCTATAACAAAGATAAATGCACTTTTTGCGGAGTTTGTTCCGAACTTTGCCCATTTGATGCAATAAAATTGGATGGTGAGGAATGGGTAAGAAAAAAAAAGGCTTGTTTTGGGTGTGGTGTTTGTGTTGAAATGTGTAAAAGCGGGGCTTTAAGTTATGAAGATGCTGATTTTCAATATCTTCTTGCTTGTGCAGCTAAGGCATGTCTTCAAGATAAAAATGTTGTTTATTTAAACGAGGCTAAAAGAATATCAAAAAGTTGTGATTGCGATCCCTTTTCCGATCCAATTATTTGTCCGGATGTTGGTTATCTTCTTTCTGATGACCCTGTAGCGATAGATAAAGCGTCAATTGATTTAATAAATAATGTTAAACCAGATGTTTTTAAAAAAGTAAATAAGGTTGACCCAGAGAAACAAATAAGATATGGTGAGGAAATAGGTTTAGGCGTTTCTGAGTATAGTCTGATCGAATTATAGAAATTCTACTTTACCACTTTCCATATTATAGATTGCACCAATCAGTTTAACTTTTCCTTCTTTCATTTTTTTATTAATCAATTCACTTCTCTTTGGAAGCATTTTTAGTTGTCTTGATAAATTGCATAGAGAGTGATTTTCTCCATTTGAAAAACTCTTCTGGATTTCTCCAAGAATCTCTCCGCAACATGATTTTTCCGATTCTTCTGCTGCTTTTATTGCACCACAGCAGGTATGTCCAAGAATTATCAGAATTTTTACTTTCAGATGATTAACTGCATATTCTAAAGATTTAATTACGGTTTCACCTAATGCAACATTTCCTGCAACTCTTACTACAAACAATTCTCCAATGGATTTATTAAAAATAAATTCTGGTATAACGCGCGAATCCGAGCATGTCAGAATTGCTATTTGTGGCTTTTGAACTGAAACATATTTAACAATTTCATTTTTCATGTTGGAAATATATTTTTTATTTCCGTCAATTAGTTCTTTTATTAATTCTTCAGTCATAATAAAAAAAAGAGGATTATTAAACCTCCTTTGTTACTTTCGGTTTATAAATAATTGCAAGTACTGCTGCAACAAAACACATTATCGCTGCTGGTATAAATGCATAGGTGAAACTCATACATGCATCTTGGACTGAACCCGCCAGAATTGGACCTACTATTCCACCTATTCCGTAGCTTGTGAAAATGAAACCATAATTCAAACCAAGGTTCTCTGTACCAAAACTGTCTGCTGTTGCTGCAGGAAAGAGTGCGAAGTTGCCACCAAAGTTAAAACCAATGAGTGCTGCAACTACATAAAAGAAATACGGATTTGCAGTCGTGTAGAAAAATATTAACATCATAAATCCTTGGAATAAAAACATAGAAAGCAGTGCCTTCCTGCGACCAATCTTATCTGAAACTTGTCCCCAAACAATTCGTCCAAAACCATTGAAAATTGGAAGACATATCGCCGCACCTATTACTGCAATATCTACTGCCTGACTTTCAAAAATCCCACCTGGAACAGCAAAACCATCTGTTGTACATTTTGCAAAATTTTGAATATTTCCTATTACCATAAGCCCTGCAAGTGCACCAATCATAAACATTACCCATAAAAGATAAAATTGAGGAGTTTTTAGCATCTGCTTTGGAAATAGGCCACTTCTGTTTCCTGTTTTTTCTTCTTCTGCTGGTTTCCAGCCAACTGGTTGCCAACCAGAAGGAGGATTAATCATTACAAGACCACCTATAACTACAAGTACAAAAAATGCGACTCCATAAATCATGAAAGCCATGTCAACGTTTGCAATTGTGTACATTCCGTTTTGAATAGTAATCAGGCCGTTAAAACCTAAAATACTTGGTGGGTTGGCCAAGAGAATCCATATGAAGGCTCCAAATCCAAAACCAGCGACAGCAAGACCGCTTACCAAGCCTTTTTTATCTGGGAACCATTTAACTCCAACTGCTATTGGAACAACATAACCTAGACCTATTCCTGCACCTCCGATAATTCCAATACACAGGAGCTTTAGGGGGAAATTTGCCCCAACAAGGCCGCCTGCGATGTATCCTATTCCAAGTAACACTCCGCCCAACAATGCTATTTTTCTTGGCGTATATCTTTTGGCAAGTCTTCCACCAATTATTGTAAATATTGCAAAAGTTGCAAGACCTGCGCTAAAAATTGCTTGCGTAAAAGTCTTTGTGAAACCAAACTCGCTAGGAACCACATCCGTTCCTTGAAGAGGTGTGGTAAAAGCACTCCAGGCATAAATCGCTCCGAGTGCAACCTGAATCATGATTGCACCTAATACAATAATCCATCTATTCATCGGTTTTTTTTCAATTTGCGACATAATTAAATATCCCCAGGGTCGCCAGAATAGGGGTCTAATTTAAAAATATGTCGAGAAAATCAATAAATTTCCATTTATTGAAAAATATAGATAAAAGCTGTAAGGACCATTGCAGCAACGACTAGAATGGCCAAGATCTTAACAAGCCAGCTTCTAATATTTTTATTTTTTATTTTCATTTCAACATCTCCAAAGGTACTTCCAAATAGTATTCATCAAATTGAATGATGCCTTTATTTTCTTCACCTTTAATTTGAGGTTTCCTACTAACTTTTAAATATCCATTTTCAATCAACTTCTCATTTTTATTGGTGGTGCAATCTACTGGAATATCCTCCCATGTAATATCACCATTTTTCATTATTGATTTTATTATAAATTCTTGGTTTTCAAATATCCATTTATTTAATTTTTGAGCTTGCTTTTTGAAAATAGGACCAACTTTAGAATACACTGGTTCAACCTTAGTTATTTTTTCTTCAATTTCAGGTTTTCCATTTATAAACCTATGAGATTCTGTTAGATTTAAGGTTGATATTATTATATTTTTATTGGATTCTAAAATCGATATTTTATCGCACGGAGCAAAGGTTGCATAAATCTCCAAAGGAGCGTTTAATGCCATCCCTTGCTCGCTTTTTATCGAACGAACTTTGGCAATATAATCTTTTACTATTTCTCCAGATTTTTCCGCATTATCATCAATTAATTCAGGTTTCGGCCAAGATGAAATGTGAATGCTTTTTTCTTTATCTTTAGTAAAATAACAAATTTGATATATTTCTTCTGTTATATGAGGAAAAAATGGTGCAAATAATTTTAATATACCTAGTCCAATTGTATTTAGGGTGTATGAAATACTATCGACATTTTCATCTTTATAAAGAGAAGATTTCGCCATTTCAACATAATGGTCCGCAAGCTCATGCCATAAAAAAAATTCAATTTCTTTCATAGTCTGAGAATAATCAAAAACATCCATAAGTTTGGTACATTTATTTACTAATTTACTATATTTTGTAAGAACCCATTTATCAATTGTGGTATATTCCTTAGGTTTTTCAATATTTTTACTTTTTGTGATATTGGATATAAAATTTTCAACATTCCAGAGCTTACGAAGTAATCTGTTTCCCCTGATTACGTCCTTTTTTCTAAATGCATTATCTTCACCAAGTGCACAACTAGCCGCGTAACATCTAAAAGCGTCAGATCCGGACTCTTCAATTATTTCAAGTGGGTCTATTACGTTTCCCAGACTGGCATGCATGGGAGTGCCATCTTCGGAAAGTATAAACCCCCCCATCATAATATTATTAAAAGGTTTATTGTCGGTTAAAAGACAACAGCGTAATATGGTATAAAACGCCCAAGTTCGGATAATATCGTGAGCTTGAGGCCTAAGAGACATTGGATAAAGTTTATTGAATCTCTTTTCATCCCTATGCCAATAAGTATTGTATAGGGGAGAAATCGATGAGTCCATCCAAGTATCAAATACATCTTCACAGCCTTTTAGTGATCCACCACACTTTGGACAGGCTTCCACTGGTGGTTTGTCAATTGTAGGGTCAACATAGCAATCTTCCTTTTTTGCTAAAACTACGTAACCACAATTTTTGCATTCCCATAAAGGTATAGGAGTTGCAAAATATCTTTGCCTACTTATTACCCAATCCCAGTCTAGAGAATTTACCCAATCTTCCAATCTTATTTTCATGAATTCTGGGTACCAATTCATTTCCTCGCTTGTTTTTAAAACCAATTCTTTGAAATCAACAGTTTTTAAAAACCACTGCTTTGCATTTATGAACTCAACTGGTGTCTTACATCTCCAGCATACACCTACATTTTGATCCAAAGGATCTTGTTTAATCAGTAAATCGGATTTTTTCATATCCTTGATTACTAGTTTTCTTGCTTCTTCTATTTTCATGCCAGCATATTTTCCACAAATTTCAGTCATTAATCCTTCTTCATCGATGCTCATCTCGATAGGCAATTTGTATTTGAAAACCCAATTGAGATCCTCTTTGTCACCGACCGTACATATCATTACGATCCCAGATCCGAATTCTGGATCTACTGATTCGTCTTCAACAATTTTTACTTCTTTTTTAAAAAGTGGAACTTTTAAAATCTGATTAACAAGCCAAGGGGTCCTTTCATCAGAAGGATGAACAGCAACAATCTGACATGAAGGCAACATTTCAGGTCTTGTTGTGGCTATTTCTACATATTTTCCATGTGTATCTCTGCCTACCCCATGATATTTAAGAAGTTGATCAGGCTGGTCATTAACAAAATAAAATTTTATTGTATTAAGTTTTGTTTTTCTATCAGTATAAGTGACTTCAGCATCTGCCATTGCAGTCATGCATCTTGGGCACCAGTTGACTGGAAACTCCCCTTTGTAAATATGTCCTTTTTCAAATAATTCGATAAATGAGATTTGAGTTAACCGACGATAGTATTCCGCGTTTGTCTGATAATATATGGAGGGATCCATACTTTCTCCAAGAATTATGAATTGATCTGTCATTGTTTTGATATTTTTTTCCGCAAATTCTGAACATAATTTTGTAAATTCGTGTCTGTCGATGTCCTTTCTTGTAATATTTAATTGCCGCTCAACCCTTTCTTCTATTGGTATTCCATTTACATCGAAACAAAGAGGAAAAAAAACGTTGTAGCCACTCATTCGTTTATATCTAGCGGCAAAATCAATGTGCGTATAGTGAACAGCGTGCCCTGCATGAAGAGGCCCAGAAGCATACCTTGGTGGTACATCTATACTGTATGAAGGTTTGTTACTGTTGAAATTAAAGTGATAAATGTCCATTTCCTGCCATTTTTTTTGCCATTTTTTCTCAATTGATACCTGATCGTATGTTTCTGACATTCTGATTTCACCAGGGTCAAATAGGTTGAAGGAAGTCAAAGAGTTGTCATTTATAAATATTAAGGTTTTGAGTCATGCATTACTTTCGAATCTTAGTCATTATTAATTTTAAAAAATAAAAAAATATTGAATGAAAGCAAAAGGAATTTTATTTAAGAGAGGATTTTATTTAATCCTCAAGTAAAGCCGGTTGAGGTTCCTCGACAATATTTTTTCGAAACTCTTCTATTTCTTCAAGAGTTGGAATGACAGGTTTAATGATCTTTTTTCTTGTACGTCTGTTGTATTCCTCTATGCCGATTTCCTGAATTATTCTCTTACCTCCTTCTCTGAAGTCGTCCAAAGAGTTGTTAACATTGTCGATGAGATCCCTGAGAACTATAAACAAAGGACTCAAAAAGTGTCTAAAAGCAATTGGAAATCCTTCAAATCTAATATCCATACTTTTTTCAACTCTTACTCTCCATCCAGGTTCCTCGCCTAATTCAGATAAAGTTACACCTAAACCTACGCTAAGTGCATCAGAAAAAGTTGGATCGCCGTGAATCCATTTGCCATTAACAAAAAGCTCTGCTTCTCCATGCATTGCATCTAAAAATCCAAGTGCTTGAAATGTTTCCCTAAGGATTGGACTTGGTGCAACTAGCAAATCATAAAATTCCTGAGTCGGCGATAAACCATACAACCTATATCTTGCAGGGATTCCACCAGCACGTGCTATTGCGGCAAGCAAAGATAACTGATCAAGACAAACTCCCCCTTTTGTTTTAACTGTTTGGAGGGCTCCACCGATCGGTTTAAAAATTAGATATTTATTGTTTTTTACCCAATTAAATGCAGCATAAGCAAATTCAATATCGGAGCTGCTGTTTTCTCTTAGTTGTTTTGCCAAAGCTCTTATTTCAGGGGCATTTGATTCACAAAATCTAGTGGGTCTTAGGTATTTTTTATTTTCTAGGTTTTCAGGGAAGGGATTTTTAAGATATTCTTGTTTGATTTTTTTTGTTGAATCAAATTCACTTTCATTATCTAAGTGTGCCCAAGGAAGTCGATGATTTTTAAGTCTTAGTCTATATGCGGGTATGTTTTGAATTATCGAATCAGGGTGATTGGATATAATAAATGAGAGAGGCCCTATTGTTTTAATAAAGTTTTTTAATAAAGGTTTTGGGATAAAAAAACCCTTATCTATTTCATCCTGTAGATTTTTAAACATATCATCACCAATAAATTTCCCCGTCAATATTTATCAATTTGGTGAATGATATCATGGTTTTATAGAATATTTAAATATTTCTCTACAATTTTTCGTTAATGGACTAAAAGTTGCAAAATTAGTTTGGCATAATTCTAATATTTTTTAATGATAGAAAACTAAACTATATATTAATAATAATTATTAAGAATATTAAAAAATAAATTGCGGTAAAAATTCTTATCTATCCTCTAAAAGATTTTTTAGTTCGTTTATATCCTTTCTTATAATTTCTATTTCTTCTAATTTTTCTTTTTCGTAACTCTTAACAATATTTTCCATTGATGATGTTAGTTTATAGATGTAAATTGGTCGCCCTTTTCCTTCCTTTTTAAGATCCCTTTTATCTATCCATCCCCTTTTTTTAAGTTCCTGCATTGCAACACTTACTTCAGGTTGTCTTAATTTGGCACCCTGTTCTATTTCAGAAGAACGGCATTCATCTACTTGTGATATATAAAGAAGTGTTTTGGCTAAATTTTTAGGCATTCCAAGCTCGGTAAAAATGTTTATTATTTTGTCATCTTTAGCCGTTAATCTGTGCGGTTTTCGTCCCTTCATTTTCATCATCCAACAATATTAATATAATTCACTAATAATAATATAAACTGGGTATATAAATCTTGTTCTCTTCATATAATAAATAGAAATTTCAATCCAAGAAATGAAGTGCTTCTTCTATCCGTCCCATTTCAATTCCCGTGGTTAAACCACCAATTATTGCACCTTTCGTATTTGCGACAAGACCACTACCTATCAATGGTACACCGTGGTTGACGGTACCTATCATAACCTCAACATCAAATATTTTTTCCAATTTCATTTGTTCTTCTGTATCAATTTTTGGATGACACAGCAAACCTTTATTGGTGACAACAGCAGCCATCCCAACTGTTTTTAAAGATCCAATTGTACCTCTCTCAACAGGAACCTCAAATATTTCTTTCATCTTTTTGATAGTTGTATCTTTAAAATCAGGATGAACAAGAGCACCATAATCGTTGACCAATATTATATTACCGGCCGCATTTATTTTATCGTCAATTACAAAAATATTTAGCCCTTGATCAACAATTTGACCATTGACTTTTTCATCTGATAAATCTGTTATTACGGCCCCATGAGAATTTATGGAAAGTAGTGAACCAATAATAGTTGCCTCTGCAATTGTCGTTTCTACAATTTTTACTTTTAGAGCACTATTTACTTTATTTTTTATCTTTTTTGTAAGATGCCTCATTATAAAACAAACGTTTTCGTTTGTTCGACAAAACACACCAACATTGGGATTCTCATTAAAGAATAATCGCTGAAAGTGAGAAGTCTCTTCAAATTCCTTTGCCATGTGTAAGCGGCTCCAATTTTAACCATTAAGTTTTTTATATCAATAATTTTTTAGTAAACAAATCGTTGGTTAGTTTATATTGTTTTTACATTGTTATTTCATCAAATTCGGTTGAAAATTTTCAACAATATTTATAAATTTTATTTCAGAATAAATTTGGTTTTTCCAAGTGGAATCAATCAGATTTTTTGGAAGTTTTTCCTTTATTTTTAGATTTTTTCTTTGTTTCTGATTTTTCTTTTTTTCCCTTTGTTTTTTTGACTTCTTCGGATTTTTCCTTTTCTTTTGCTTTTTTCTTTGTTTTTTTCGGTTCTTTTTTGGTTGTTTTTTCTTCTTCCTTTGTTGGTGTTTTCTTTTTCTTTATTTTTACTTCACCGTCAGCTTTGGGGGTGATATCATAGTCCTCGGCTCCAGGAATTTCACTTGGTTCAACTTCTCCTTCTTCCTTTTCTTTAACAAGAATTGGGGCTTTTTTCGCTTTTTCTTCTTTAAGTAATTCACGCCGTGATTTCTTGTAATCTAATTCTGGAAGATATGCTTCTACAACTCCATCCTCAAATTTTACAGCCCTAACTCTAATTTTATTTTCTATTCTGTATTTGCCATGGGACCAGAGGGCTTTATTTAGCGAATCATCTATCCAGATGTCCTCATCACCTACTTTCATATGTCTTCTTAGGTAGTGCTTCACCTGTTTAACTGCAGTAGGTGCAGCAACAGAACTTTTGAACCCCCATCTTTTCAATGGAATAATATAGATTCTTTCAATTTCTTCTGCCATATTAATCAAGCTTTCTTAAGTTTGTTTCGACGCCAATGTCTAGATTTAGGATGACGTGTAAAACGCCTATTTGTTCTAATCATGATCCAGGCTGGAACACGTCTGTTACTATTAGTTGCTTTAATTAATCTAAGTTTTTTTCCTAATGATTTGTGAGTCGCCATTAACTTCTACCTTCTTTTAATGCTAATATCTCTTTTTTTTGGGATGAGTCTGGCCAGAAGCATTTGTAATTGTTCGTCGTTTATTTTTGTTTTCAATTGACCGCTCTGGGCAAGGATAATAAGCTGATTTTCAATTGCTTCAGCCAACTCGGGTCGAGCAACTTTTATTCGCCCAAGTCGTTCTTTTGCGTCTGTGGTTAGAATGGTCCTAAGGATCATCCTTTTTTTGTCTTGAAATTCCTTTCTCTGTTCGTCCTGTTCCTCAAGAGATTCCCTAAACTGCCTCTGACGTTGCAATTCTTCTAACTTTTTTTTTCTTAAATTCTCAAGTTCTTCATCCATGTAACTAGTTAAATTTAATTTAAGTCCAAACTAATATTTTTTTAATCCTGGGTATTGTGTTTCAATCTTTTGCATAACTTCACTTGCAGTATTGTCTAAAAAGGATCGTCCTTTTGGCGTTATTGAGCGTCCCTTGCCTTTGATTTTCGTTATCAGACCAGCTTTTTCAAGTTGCTGGAGAGCTCTTCTTGCAATAGTTCCACTTCCACCCATCGCTCTGTATGGTTTTGAACCACGATCCCGTTTACCGCCGTATTCTGAAGCAAGTCTCTCAACACCAATTTGATTATTTATATAAACCTTCCTTAGAATTGAAGCACATCGAGTGTACCACCAGTCTTTTTCTATAGGGGGATTTTCGTTTGTAACACTTGTCCTTGCGTATCTATTTTCCTCTGGCAAGAATATTTCTTTTTCCTTTTGTAACTTTTTTGATAGTTCATCTATTAAATCCTTAGCTGGTACATCATACGGTGTTGTCATATAGTCATTACCCCTAATATAAGGAATGAAGTTAAGTTAACGGTAATAAATGATTTGTTATTTAAGTATAGCGGATGGTTATTTTCTATTTTTTAGAGGAATTCTAGTGAATTTATTACATCTCGAACAATAAATTAGTATTTTCCCCCTTTTTATTCGGACACGTGATGTCTTGTCAGAAATTAGATAATGATAGCAATGTTTGCAAAACTTGTGTTTGAATTCCAGAGGTATGGCAGTCTGATATTTCATTGATATTTTTCTAGCTAATTTTACGTATCTATTAGAATAGTTAATCTCGTCTTCTAGCGCCTTTTGCTCTGCTAAAATAAATAATTTATTTATTCTTAGTTTCGCAATATCTTTTTGTTTTTTCTTAGTCAATCTTGTCTTGTGAGACATTGTTAATAAAAAGGTCATTGACAGAATGTTATTAATAGTTGCCCCTGTGCTAAGAAAAATTAATTTTTAATAATTATTTTTTGATTTTAAAATGAATCGTTTAAAGATATTTCTCGAAGGTTTGTTATAATTCTCTGTGTGTATTTCAACAATTTCCTTTTTTGGTTTTGCTTTTACTTCTATTATTTCTTGTTTAAAGTTACCAAAAATTGTAACTTGGCAGGTCAAGTCAGGGCGATTGCCCCCTTTGGTAATATTTGATTCCTCAATTTCCTTTTCTTTGTATTTGTTAATGATTTTTTCGATTTTTGATTCATTAAAGCTCATAGTTAAACTCCTCATTAGTTGTTAATAAAATTAAAAATTTGATGAATACTTTTTCATTAGCTTATCAAGATATTGCTTTTCCTTACGTGAAAGCGGTCTTAACACCATCATTACCACAATCACATTTTTGTAGCTTGGCTTATTAAGTATTTGTTGTACAAGTATTATCAAATCAAAAAAATTGTAAAAAATATCTTCTAAAAATTAAGAACTCAATAAAAATCAAAATATTTTAAAAAAAGATTAAAAAATAAAAAATAGAAGTTAGTAAGTTTTTAGTCTACGATAATATAGTTATATATGCATCGTAAATTGTTGAACCCATTATCTGGACTGTCAACGAATATTTTACTCCTGCTAGAAGATCATCTCCACCCTCGTTTTGAGTAAGAATTATGCTTTCACCAACTTCCCATTCAGAGCCGATACCGTAGTTTGTATGTGCAATTTTCGATCCATTAATAAAAACATCAAACCCTGTATCTCCGCCAGCTGTGTCGTTAACGTATGGAGCACCATCTCCTCCTTTTGTAAGTAGTATCTTTATTCTTGTATTTGTTCCAGTAACTGTAACAGAAGCATTTTCAGTAGTTGTTAATCCTCCACCGATCATTCCACTAACATAGACGTAGACAGTAGCTGCAATTGCCACAGTTATTGCGACCATTAATATTACACCAATTACAGCAGAAACAGC
>JAFGPP010000051.1 GCA_016936135.1 Thermoplasmatota archaeon | reverse complement strand
TGAATCAAATTCAACCAGCATATATTTCACAGCTACCCGATGATTATGATAATGATGGTTTTCAGGATTTCTTGGTTAGGTTCAACATGTCTGAGCTACTTTCGTTGATTGTGGAGGGTAATAATTTGTTTATTATTACCGGCAACATTACAAATCCATTGTCTGAATCATTTTACCTGGCAGGTGCCTCTTCCCTTCAGTTTAATGGGGAATCGCCAAATGTCCCTGGAAAACCCTTGGGTAATATTTCTGTAAATCCCTACGTGAATCTAACCCTTACTACATCAAGTTTTGATCCTGAAAATTCAGGAATCTATTATAGATTTGACTGGGGGGACGGCAATATTTCCAATTGGTTTGGTCCTTATAAATCTGGGGAAAATTGTATAGTAAATCACCTATGGATTTATTGTGGCGAATACCTAATCCAGGCTCAAGCAATGGATATTTGGGGTCATAAAACCGGATGGTCGGATTCTTTAAATGTAATAGTTAATAATGCACCAGTTGCAAATGCTAATGGACCATACAGTGGACCAGAGGGTTTACCTGTGATACTTGATGCAACTGGCTCATATGATCCGGATGGAGATCCATTGCAATATTTCTGGGATTTAGATGATGATGGGTTTTTTGATGATTCAACAGACATCATGCCATCGGCCATATGGTGTGATGATTATGTTGGCACAGTTACTTTAAAAGTTGCAGATTGGCATTGTAATGACACAGATTCATCTAAAATTAAGATATTTAATGTAGCACCAACCGTAAATGCTGGATCCGATACTACAATATTAATGAAAAATGCCATTGAAAGAATCGGAGTAATTACTGATCCTGGATGCGACAAATGGGAAATAAAAATAGATTATGGTGACGATTCGCCAAGTCTAACATATCTTAACCAAACTGTGAAAATTTTTGATATTTTCCACGAATATAATTCAACTGGAGAGTATATTGTAAAAGTGGATGTTAAAGACGATGATGATGGATATGGATCAGACACAATTTTAGTCTATGTTATCTGTCTTTCAGAGGTTTGGGTTGACGATAATTGGTTCTGCCAAGCTGATGTTGATAAGTATGACCCAAGCCTTACATGGCAGTGGGATGCCTGGAATTCTATTCAGGATGCTGTTGATGTCGTCTGTGAGGGGGGAATTGTACATGTCCTAAACGGAATTTATTGGGAGGTTAATGATATCTTGTTGTATAAGCAGGATGTTCAGATTACAGGTGTCAATCAGCCACCATTTGATGTTACCTATAATACCGCTGCAGTGGTCTACACCCCCATGATTGTTACTGCCGATGGCATATGCATTCAACAGTTTGCCTTTATGCCCGAACCTGGTGTTCCATCAATAACAGTGGATATTAATCTTGATGCTGATACCGCCCGTACTAATATTGTTAAAATCAATCATAACAAGTTCATGCGAGGATGTGAAGGAGACGCGGTTGCAATCGAAAACAAAGCTTATGGTATCGTTGATGCTTGCTTTAATTGGTGGGGAGCTATGGATGGACCCAGCGGCAATGTGGTCGACCCATGTACCGGTCGTGTTGCAGAGGGATTTGGTGCAAGTATTGTCGATAACGGACCTGTTCATTTTGATCCATGGGCGGGACTGGATGCATGTGGAAATATCAGACTAATTAGACGCTTGATGATATTTGATGGCAGCTGTAGTTTTGCATATCATCTTGACGGTACAACAAATACAAATATCGAATATTTGTGGAATTTTGGTGATAAACACTACAGTCATGATAAATCAGGTGCTCATCTCTACATAAATCCCGGTGTATATACGGTTACATTACGAATAAAAGCATCGGATCCAGATCTGCACCACACGTTTATGTATGACTGGGAAAATTTTAAGATTGTAGTAAAGTAGTAATAAGATTTGGTGAAAATTCAATTGAATTGTTTAACGAATCTATTATTGGTGGTAAAACCACCAAATAATTTAGATTAGATCTACATTTGAACTTTCGAATTTAATATTATTAACTCGTTTTTTAATCATAGAACATAATCTGTGTCTTAGCCATAAAAATGATTTACCTTTTTGAGTCAGATTTTTTAAATGAATGAGAAGAAAAATCTGGGAAAACTCCTCATTTCGGTTGAGATGGGATGATGCACATAATTAAAAAACCACCAGCCCAGATTTTTAATTGCTTCCATCTCTAAAGAATTCAAAGATACTTTAAGTACCTTTTTCGCAGGTAATAACGCATCTAAATCTCCTTGAGAAGAAATAATAATACAGTTTGAGTTATACTATGATAGAAAATAAAATTTATGCTGTTGAAAATTGACAAAAATTTGCACACACCAATCTAAAGTTGGTGATTTTGGTTATCCTTAGAATTGACCGGAAAATTTGTTAATTAACACTATTTTGGTGGGGTGTCTTAAAAGCCAAGATTTTTAAATCATTCAATAATACTGGTTGCTATTGTGGAGGAGATGGAACAGCGAATGAAATTTATGTATACAACCCCAAGACAATTACCTCTGTTTGAAGAAGAAAAAGATGGAAACTTAACTCAATATTGCGAAGAGAGTTGAAAATTTACCTAATAGTAATTTTTTAATTGATTACTTGTAACTTCTATTGCCACTTCCATCGACTATTAATTCACTGGACTTAATTACAGAATATCCAGTTACTTCAATAAAGGATTTCATGCTGATTTCCAAATTTTTTTCATACTCGACTTTTGGTCCTGACATGTAAGTTTTTAAAGATTCATCACTTCCGTCATCCTCAAATAATCTAAGATGATATACATTTTCCACACCAAAATTCTGGTTTAATTCTGTTTTGATATCTGCGCTACAAGAACATTCTACCGGAATCCATCCGTTACTTGTTATTTCTGGACCAACATAAATTTCGACCCAGGCGTGACCAACAGATGAAATAATGTCATTATTTTCTTCTATGAGAAATCCACTAATGAATCTTGCAGGAATTCCAACCGACCTACAAAGCGAAATATATAAAAATGACAAATCATCGCAATCTCCCGAACCTTTTGTGAAAGTATCTTCAGCAGATTGAACAATATTATTTTCCTGGTGAATTTGATAAATTGTGTTTTCTTTAAGCCAAATAAATAAATTTTTCGCAACCGTGAAAGAGTTATTTGAATTTGCATCATTTAAGACTTTTAATGCAATAGATTTTATGTTTGAATTTTCAGGATTAATGAATGTAATGTTTTCATGACTTTGTTTTTTACAATATTTATCATAAATCTCGTAATGGTTGATTTTTATCTCCATTAAACTCAATGCTTCATTTCCTTCAAGAGAATTGACAAGAAAGCTTTCTGCGGTGACGTTGGCTGTGACACCATAAATAAGATTATTAGTACCGATGTTGCTTTCGTTCCATTGGATAAGTGTATTGTTTGCAACAGATATAATTTGATATGAATTTTTATTTAATGGTTCTACATTCAATGTTCCTTTAAGGATTTCAGGAAGATTACATTCATAAAATACTGTGAATTTACCCTCTCCACTTACGTTAATGTAGTAACCATAATTAATATGGTAGTTGATTTTAATAGGGTGTGATTTGTATATAGCGGCATTTTGATAGAAATCTATGCATCCAGAATAAAATGAAAGAGATAAGATAATTACAAATGCAAATGTTACGTGAAATTTTTTTTTAT
Source organism: Thermoplasmatota archaeon (assembly GCA_016936135.1). Lineage (GTDB taxonomy): Archaea > Thermoplasmatota > E2 > DHVEG-1 > DHVEG-1 > JAFGPP01. Next base: position 8,453 of record JAFGPP010000051.1, on the reverse strand, counting down.
TCATTTTTCAAGTTTATTTTCTCCTGAAAAATCCTATTTTTTTTCCTTGGGTCGTCCTAAAACGACATCCATCTTTCATTGGACATTTTATACATTCAGGATTGTTTTGGTTGCAATAATTTTTACCAATTTTTACTAGTGATTCGAGGTAATGAAAAACATTTTCATTCATTTTTTCCGCTTCTTTTGTTAAAATCTTAACGGTTTCTTCAGGATCATCCGTTTCTACCCATCCAAGTCTGGATGCGACTCTGTGTACTGCAATAGTTTTTTCAGTTGGATGGCTTGTCTTGTTTTCTTGTTTTTGTGTTTCAGTTGATCGTTGAATAGGCGGCTCGTATTTTATTGATTCGTAAGACTTTTCGGGCTCTTCATAATCTGATTTTTTTGAAATATCAACTGATCTTCCACCGTGACTAGTCTCTCTAGTCCGAATCTCGGTCAATATGGGGATCTGAAGTGAACCGCCTGAAACTAATGCAACTCCAATGGGTAATCTTTGTATTTCGTCATAAGTTTTGTTTGTTAATCCTTCGACTGATTGAATTATTGCCTTTAAATCGTTTGGATTTGTTACCTTTAAAATTAAATGAGTGTTACATTGTGAAATTATGTTTTTATCAACCTTTGCTGGACGTTGGCTAATAATACATAAACCCATACCGAACTTTCTACCTTCTGAGGCAACTGTTCTAAGAATATTTGAAGAAACAGCACTTTTAAATCCCCTTTCAGGACAATAATTGTGAGCTTCCTCCACAATCATAAGAAATGGCGGGATTTTTCCGGCTTTTCTGCAGTCAAAAAGTTCCTTTGTCAGCTGGGCAACAACAACTTCTTGTACATCTGGAGGTACGCCCTTCATGGTAATTACTGAACATTTTCCATTCTTTACAATTTCACTTACAGGTGTTGAATTTTCTGAAAAAACACCTATTGAATCAAGTGACTCCAACGATGCGATGACATTCCATTTGGCATTACTTTTACTTCTGTTAACCGCATCAATAATGTCTCTGAGATTGTAGACCTGTTTGTACTCCTTAACCTCTTTTATTGCCTGGTATAGTACCCCAATTTGAGGACCAGAGAGCTTTGCTGAAAGAAGATCAATAATTTCCCTTGCGCTGAGATTTAAACCACTAAGTTGTAAATGTTTTGCGTTACCTCTACTGCTTATTGGGGAGTATTCTATCAATTGGTTAGAGTAATCTCTTTCTTTAACAGAGAATTTCTCCATATTTTTCTGCTCTTTTCTGCTTTTGTTAGGTTTAGAAAGTGATTGATATTCCCCATGTGTATCAATAATGACCATCGGGATTTTCTTTTTTAATAATTCTTCAACAAGAACGCCGCAAGCATAGCTTTTTCCTCCCCCAGTTTTTGCAAGAACACATATGTGTTTTTGGACTAAGGTATCAATGTTGAGAAAAACCTTGAGATTATGGCCCTTTAACAAACCGATATACGCCCCGTTTTCCTTGTCAGCATTTAATCCCAGAACCTGTCTTATTAAATCGTCATTTGCACGCCAAATCCCACTACCTGAATTAAAGGGTGTTCTTGGTGACTGTAATACACCTCTTTGGTCCCTATATCCAATTACATCTGCAAAGGCCGAGAGTTTGCTTTCAATCTCGGGAAGTTCACCTTCAGGGGTGATACAAGAGGCATCTTCAAACTTAAGGTTAGAAATTTGTTTGATATCCATTACAAGAGCAAGCATATTTCCCTCCTTATGTGGAGCAAAAATATAATCGAATTTCTTTACCTTACTACCATTAACCGCAAAATTAAATTCTGTTGAACCTACATCTCCATAAATAAATCCGATAATATCCTCTTTTTGAAGCATCCAGATCCCCTAGTTTCTGAGTAATAATTAATTCTGTTATTATAGTTTTTGTAATTTTTTACCTATGTCTGAAGGAAGTCCAGCTAGTTTTTCCAGTGCTTCTATCTCCAAAAAATGTAGTTGACCTGGGATAACCAAACTGTGTAATGGAGGTCCGAAGTCTCTTTTTTTTAACTCCTCAATAGTATCGGAAGCTACAACTGGTTTCAATGAACCAGCCCGGCCAACTACACATATAATTGTTTCTTTTGTAATTATATTTTCATTTCTGATATTTTCAATTTCTAACAACAACCTAATTGCCATGTTTGCATTCATGTAGAGTTCTTTGTCTTGTTTGATGTCAAGGAGAATTAGAGTGTGTAAACCATTGGTTTTATTTTCTTTAATGACATCATAAGGACTTGTTGGAAAATAGTTTTTTTCTGGAAACGCAAGTGAAGTAGTTCTGCCAAATTTATAAATTTGTAAACCTAAAAGACCTGCTACGGCAGTAATAATGCTACTCCCATGAATCAGTAATGTATCTATTCCTTTATCAATTGCTCTGAGTCTTAGATCTATGTGGGTTGTGGCCATCATCGGGTCTCCAGCAACTAATAATGCGACACTTTCTGTGGTTGCGCATTTTATGATTTTATCTCCTTTTTCAACATCTTCCCTTGAAAGAATTAAGATTTTTTTATTAAAGATTGTTTCTAACTTTCGAAAATCTGTTCCGGATAATTTTGCTGTGTAAAATTCGGCAAATACTTTATCACAATTCCTAACTGCTTCTAAGCCCTTTAAAGATATGTCCTTCTCATCGTATAGGCCCAGACCAACGAATGTTAAAGTTCCATTTTTCATCTTTTATCTAAATAGCAGAATATTTGCGTATAAAAAAGTTACTCAGAATGAAATAGAAAATACTTATTTACGTAGTAGTTTTAAACATCAATCTGTATTAACCCTTTGTCATGTTTTCTATTGAGTTAGCAATCATAGCATTTATTTTTGGAGTTGGTTTTCTATACAAGGGTTCAGATGTACTGGTTGAGGGAACCTCAAAAACGGCAGCTCACTTGGGTGTTTCTTCACTGATAATATCAGTTATTGTTGTAGCATTTGGGACATCCGCTCCGGAATTTGCAATTTCCGTTGGCGCCGCATTTCAGTCCCGTGCTGACATTTCGGTTGGCAATATTATTGGATCTTGTATTGCAAATCTTCTACTAGTTATCGGTATAAGTGCGGTAATTAGACCATTAAAAATCCAACGAGGAATAGTAAAAAGAGAAATGCCCATTCTTGCGATCATAACGGCTATTTTTTTATTATTTTCGTATGTCGGTCTACTCGATGTATATCATTACATAGGAGGGATATTGTTCCTAGTCTTTTTTATTATATTTCTTTTTTATTTTATCAAATGTGCACAGAATGAGAGGAAACAAAATTTTGATATTAGTACCAAAGGAAAACCCATAAAAAATATTTTATACATTGTTTTTGGCACATTAGGAGTAGTTTCAGGGGCATGGTTGCTTATAGAATCAGCATTAGCCTTTGCACAGTTTTTTGGTATTTCTGAAATAATTATCGCCCTTTCAATGGTGGCGGTAGGAACCTCTCTTCCCGAGTTGGTTGTATCAGCTGTTGCTTCCTACAAAAAAGAATCCGACATTGCAGTTGGAAATGTATTGGGATCCAATGTTTTTAATATACTTCTTATCCTAGGGATAAGCGCCCTTCTTGTTCCTTTAAATACCATTAAATCAATAGATCATGTCATTGTTCTAACTATAATTACATTTATTATGTTTCCAATTGTATTTTCAGGTGAAAAAATTTCCCGGATCGAAGGAGTTTTTCTTTTGGCGGTATACTCAATTTTTATATGGTATTTATTCTTTTTTTAGTTTAGAAAATAAAAAATGTGTGATTATATATAACCAAAAAGCATTTGGAGGTATAAATGCCAGATAATAAATATGATAATAAGCAGCTTTTATCGATTTTTCTTATGGGGTGTTTATTTGTTATCATTCATGGATTTGCATTGATCGTGACAACACCTTTTCAAGAGGCAGGTGTTACTCCAGCATTTGAAGACCCAGAAGATCCAGTAAACATTCTTATTATCTTATCTATAATGCTTATCTTTACAGCAATAATTTTGCTCATTTCAAAATTTTGGAAAAAAAAGGTTATTCAGTACATAATTCTAGGTGCCGTTGGGTATACATCATTCTATGCATTTTTTCTACCGATTTTCACTTTATTATTTGGAAATTTTAGTGAATGGCTTTCCTTAATTTTTGCACTTATTGGTGGGATTGTACTGGTTATTGCTTTGTTCAAATATCCTGAATGGTATGTTATTGACATTACGGGTATTATTGTTGGAACCAGTGCCATTGTAATTTTTGGTATTTCATTAGGCATTCTTTTAGTTCTTGCTTTGCTTGTATTTTTGGCAATTTATGATGCAATTTCTGTTTACAAGACAAAGCACATGATAGATTTAGCAGATACTGTTGTTGATCTAAAACTGCCTGTTCTTTTGGTCATTCCGAAAGTTAAGGGATATTCAATGATCAAAGAAAAGAAATCTTTAAAAGAGAAGCTTGATGAAGGGGGTGAGCGTGATGCATTTTTTATGGGACTTGGAGATATTGTAATGCCAGGTATTCTTGTTATAGCTGTGTATGTATCTAGTCCTCAAAGTTTCATTGTTGCTCTTGGGACAATGGCTGGAACATTAATTGGTTTTGCGATTCTCATGCGCTTTGTTTTGAGCGGAAGACCACAGGCAGGACTGCCTTTGCTTTGTGGTGGAGCAATTCTTGGATATCTGATGACTAGTCTAATTTCCTACGGATCTCTTATTGGAATATCACTTCCCTTTTAAAACACGGGTTAGTATCTTGATTTAAATCCGCATTTGTCACACCAAATCTTTCCATCGAAATTATTTAAATGCGATTGACAGGTTGGACATCGTGCTTTTTCAAGAAAATGTTCAATCCAGATATCTCGGACTTGAGGAACCGTTTCCTGTTTGATTCGGTCAAGCATTTGTCTGAGTTCAGGGGTTTTAGCAAGCGATTCCAAGGATGAGAAGTCAACGGATTTTGGTTTTAAATCAAATTGGATAGGAGTGATAATTTCCGGACTTCGTTCCATGCGATCTTTTTTAAATTTTCTTTTTATGATTAAGGCAGATAATACCACACCACCTATGAGACCTCCTAAATGAGCAAAATGAGCTGTATTATCCTGTGCACCAATTAGGACAATAACAGTTTCAAGACCTGCGAAAATAAGAACTGCGAAAATAACCTTAATCTGACGAATAATCATAAAGAAACCAACAGGGATAGGCATAACTATTCGATCCTGGGGATAAGCAAAAGCAAATGCCCCCATTATTCCAAAGATCGCTCCAGAAGCACCAACCAAGGGGGTTAATAATTCAATTTGATTTGAATAGGTGGATATAACTAAAAATGAATGTGTAAGACTACCACAAATTCCGGCCAATAGATAGATAATGATAAAGTTTTTCCAACCTACTCGTTGTTCAAATTGAAAACCAATAAAATAAAAAATCAACATGTTTCCAATGATATGTAAAAAATCCGAATGAACAAACATCGATGTAAAAAGAGTATAAATCTGAGGGATAAAATCAGGCGTTAAATAAATTGGTCTAAATCCCAATCCTGAATATACCCATTCATTATTTAAAAAACCAAAAATGATTTCATCCTGAAATATCAGTGAAATAATGAAAACAATGAAATTTGTAACAATCAAAACATATGTCATTAGAATTTTTTTGTAATAAGAAATAACGATTCCACCGACGATTACAGCAATAGCAATTATTGAAGGTAATCCTAAAGAGAGAAACTCTAATCCCATTTCCTTTTTCTCCAGTCACGAGCAACAAGTATGAATGTCATAGTGAATAAACCAACTATATAAATAGTATTTTTATTAATTGATTGTACATGTTGAGTGGTTTGATTTTTTCCAATCCGCTCTTTGAGATTCCAATCATAAAAAAATACTGAAGCATAATATTTTGCGACGTCATTATTTTCTATAATAATTCCAACTTCTCTGTTGCTCATTACCGAATTATAATTCCAATTTATGCTTGAAATCAATACGGATTTATTATCTACAATAACGCCTTTGTTGTGCACATTTGAAAAATATGTCCAATTTGTATATATAAATTTCACATGAATTCCATGTTCTTCAAGGTCTTTTTTTGTAATATTGCAATTGTTGTTTGTATCTTCATAGCAGGGATTGTAATTCATAATTACTTTAATATCAACACCTTGTCCGGCTTTATCTTTCAATTTTTCAATAAAAGGATTAAGTTCGTCCTCCCACTGCTTGTATATATAAAGTTGCTCGATAAGAATGGTTTCTTTTGCTGAGTCTATAAGATTACAAATTGCCTCAAGACTATTATCTGGCGAAAGCACAGGGAAAAATGAAAAATTTCCTGTAATTATTTGTGATTCATAAATAGGATTATAACTACCCATAAATTTCATATTTTCAATGAGAAAATCTACTGATAAAATAATATTAATCTCACTGTAGTTATGATTATCAAGATAAATCGTGTCCCAATCATTTATAAAAACCTTGAGAAAATAGTCTGCCACGTCTTTATTTTCAATAACAATTCCCCATTCTCGGTTTCCGTATGACGGATCAACAGGTACACCAGAATCGGCCCAATTACAACTTTCAACTATTACTGTTTGATTATCAATTATTATGTATTTTCCATGGTTAAAAGAATACCGCGAATATATTTTACAGGACTGATCACCACCTATAAATCTTATTTTTCCACCATATGAGTTTATTTTGTTTAAGATATATTTTTCCCTATCAGAAATACCTCCTATTGGTGATTTTTCTAAAAAAAGATTTACAGAAACGTTTCTTTTAAGAGCATTTACTATCTCTTCACAAAGATTGTAATTGGTAAACTCGTACATATTGATATAAATTGAAGAAGTAGCCTTTCTGATTTCCCTTGTTATTGTGCTGTAACTACAATCAGGTGAAACAAATGTAGTGATAACTGCGTATGATACAATGTTTTGCAGGGGGTAATTTGTCTGTCCAATTCCAAACACTCTAGGTTGAATCCAATCTGTAGCACTATTGGTGTCTATCGGTATATCTTGTTGAAAATTTCGTTTCAATATTTTACCTTCTCCGCTTTTTGGGATTGGTTTTCCATTCCAATCCTTGCAGGAACAATTTATGTCTCCATAGGTACAGAAGTCAATGGTGTGGTTGTAGCTGTCCTTTAAGACAACAAATCCACAGATATTGCTAAAATAAATTGAACTTTTAGCATTCATTTGAGGAACATCTTTACGCGAGTCTTTTAAATATTCAAAATCTGCAATATTGCCGGTTTCCCGAAAAAAAGCACTCGCATTTTGGGTTATGTAAATTACAGAGTGAGGTTGAATTTTTGTATTCGATGTAAAAGCAATTTTTGGCTGAGAAAATTTTGCTTTAAATGGATTGTTTGTTATATACCAACCAGAGAGATTTACTGAAATATTTGAAGGATTATAAATGGTAAAGTATTCATTATCAATTCCTGGATGGTTATGATAATAAATTTCAGAAATTAGTAATTTTTTTTCAGGTGTTTTAGGAGATGTATCAATAATATTTATCTCAAGCGATAATAGGTTATTTGTTTCATCTGTTTCTATAATCCTATTGTCCATGTCTACCACAACGTATATCTTGTGAATGCCGGATTTTAACCCAGATGTGTCCCATTTAAAAGAAGGATATTTTTGATATTTTGAAACAGTTTCGTAGGTACTCCTCCCAATTAAATGCTCTGAGTCAAAAGTATCATAAAATGCTTTTACTTCTACATTTCTGGCGACCTCATTTCCAAGATTTTTTAAAAATGCTTTTATTTGAAGGAATTCACCCTCCCCTATTTTTGATGTTTCAATATCATTTTCATCATACATTTTAATATTCTTTATGAAAAGATCTGGATCGTCAAGTTCTACAAAAAGAATAGTTTCGCATGATATATCAGGATCTGTGCTAGAAGATATCTTTATTTTTATATAAGTATCCGAAAATTTGTGATAATAATGAAGGTAGGGTTCAATAGTCAAGTTTAATACGATTTCCTCGTTTGGGTTAAGTAAAATTCCTGATTTTTGTGTAGTTGCTATCCATCCCTCAGAGACATCGTGAATAGATATCAAAAATGTATCATTGAAATTTCCTGAATTTTTTATAACCAATTTTATATTTAGCGCTTCTCCGATTTTTGTTGAAAACATAGTATTTGGGCATTCAATCATTATTCCATATTTCCCAGACTTGATTGTGATATTTGATTTGTTTAAAAATGGATTTAGATTTTCATCACAGATTTTTATTGAGTAGTTTGTGTCAACTGGGGACGGTAACTTGTAATACCCTGGGTTGGACTTGAAATCACAATCGATTTTGTTATCCTCTGTTTTGTAAATTGCTGTGAGTATACCCGTTTTATTTTCAACTATTATAAATGAGTTTTCAATTTTAC
>JAFGPP010000050.1 GCA_016936135.1 Thermoplasmatota archaeon | reverse complement strand
GGGTGGCTAGAGTTGAGATTTCTGGAGTTGTATGGTAAAGAAAATAAAGATGTCCTTGGGGAAAATCATTGTCAAACCATAACTGAATATCTGAACAGATTTATTGGTAACGAAGCAAAAATGGACGTTAAAATGGTTCAACAATGGGAGCTGTTTGGAGATCCTTCACTAAAAATCGGAGGTTATGAATAAAATAAAAAAAAGAATAAAATAAAGAAGGAAGATAATTAGTTTTTATCTACCTCTTTTTTAGATATGGAAGGCCGGTTCTTTTGTTTACACCAACTGTGTAGTGATCTGGTTTATCACAGGGAGTGCCACTTTTTGGAGTTTTTTTGCTAAAGAAATAAATCGTCTGATCCCTTCCACCCTTAAGCTTTACACTTCTTGTGTATAGTGTCCATCCTTCATATGTATATGCCATATATCTTACCTCCTAGAAGGAAAACAGGTATTATCATTTAAACCTTTCCTTCTTATTCTCTTGATATTGACTTTGTTCTTATTAATTTATCCCTAAAAACCTACATAAAAAATTATTTTAGATATTTTTTTACTAGTTCTATTGCACAAAGATTGCCGCACATTGAACAAGTTTTTGTATCCTCGAGAGGCAATCTTTTTTTTCTATATTCTTGTGCTTTTTTCTCGTCTATGCAAAGCTGGAACATTTTTTTCCAGTCAAGATCCTCTCTTGCTTTACTGAAAGAAGCGTCAATATCTCTATCTATCCCTCTTGCTAAATCAGCAGCATGTGCCGCAATTCGGGCAGCTATTACTCCATCTCTAACATCCTTTACATCTGGAAGAGACAAATGTTCTGCTGGGGTGAGATAACATAGAAAATCAGCGCCGACGTAACCTGCTAAAGCGCCACCAATCCCACCTACAAAATGATCGTAACCTGGAGCAATGTCAGTGACAAGAGGCCCTAGTACAAAATAAGGTGCTTCATTAGTAACGTTTTTCATTATTTGAATGTTTGATGTTATATCATTTAAGGGCATATGGCCAGGTCCTTCAACCATTGTTTGTACACCGTATTCTCGGGCTCTTTCTACAAGTTCTCCTATTAGCAAAAGTTCTTGGATTTTCGCCCTGTCATTTGAATCATAAATTGCTCCTGAACGCATACCGTCGCCAAGACTTAAGGTAACGTCATATTTCTTTGCTAATTCTAATAAATAATCGAAATTTTTGTAAAGAGGATTTTCCCTTTCATTGTGAATTATCCATGCCATATGAAATGAGCCGCCTCTTGAGACCATCGGAATAAGACGTTTTTGTCTACGAAGTCGTTCCACACTTTGCTTTGTTACACCAACATGGGTTACGGCAAAATCAACACCTTGTTTAGCCTGTTTTTCAAACATGTTAAACATGTCATCTTCTGTCATATCAATTATGGCACCACGTTTTTTAATTGCCTCTATGCCTGCTTGGTATATTGGTACGGTTCCAAAAGGAACATTGACCACCTTAAGCAAAGATGAACGGATAGAATCAAGGTTCCCCCCAGTTGATAAGTCCATTACAGCGTGAGTCCCGGCTTGGATTGATATTTTTGCCTTTTGGATTTCTTCTTTAGGCTTACAATGTTCACGAGATGTTCCGATATTTGCATTTACTTTTACCCGCAAACCTTTACCAATTCCTAAGGGGTGAGGGGCATGAATTGGATTCCAAGGTATTACGATTTTCCCAGATGCAACTCTCCTTTTGATTAGGATATTGTCTAAATGTTCTTCTTTAGAAATTTCTTTTATCTGGTCAGTAATTTTTCCCAGTTTTGCATCCGATATTTGGGTCATATCAAATCATTGTGTATATTCATAGAGTCATTAAGTACATTTAGGAGGAGTATTTTAAATTCTCTGAAGTTTCATTTACTGCAATGTAACAATATAGATAATTTTATAATAGTAACTACTATACGCCGTAAAATCGGGTGAAATTATGATCAATGCATACATCCTTATCATGATGCAACCAGGCAAAACTGACAAAGCAATAAAAGAAATGAAAAAAATTGACAAGGTTGCAAAAATCTCTATTATTGCAGGTGAATATGATATTGTAGTTAGGGCCCAGGTTGATTCACTTGAGGAGCTACTCGATGTTACTGATAAAATTCAGCTTGTGGATGGCGTGAGTAAAACAACAACACAGGTTATAGAAAAAGAAATCACTCTCTGAGATTATGAAAATTCGTCAAAAATACCTTTTATATACACTAGCAGTTACCTCGTCATTTATAGCTGCTTTTGTTACTTCTATTGACAGTATCATTAGCGCTCATTTTATCCAGGATCCGTATGAATTTACCCTTTCCCTTTTTCTTGTTGGAGCTATTGTTACATTAGTTCTTTCGCTAGTTCTTTCTATCCCGTTTAAAAAAAAAAGTCTCGGGAACCGCTTCATAGATCCTTCATTTGTTAAACTCCGATTAATACAGTCTTCCGAATTCAAGTATCACATTCTAGCAGGATTATTCAATGCAGTAAATACAATTGGTTATTGTATATTGATTTCATTGATTCTAGAACCTTCTCTTATTTTGTCGTTTTCACAAATTGTAATAATATATTTGTTATTAATTGAGTCGATCTCTGAAAAAAATATTCCTACACTTGTTGAAGTACAATCATCGGTCATTGTTACCTTTGGAGCGATTCTTGCATCAATAAGCCTTAAAGGCGATATTAATATTGATGCGCTTCTTATTGTATTTTTGATAATAAATCCAACATGGGCTTTTTTTTCAATTTATCAGAGAAAATTAAAGCTTTTAAAAATAAAGGATAGACATAATGATGCCATCAACATTAGGTTTTGGAATGTTTTCTTTTCACTTGTATTTACAACAATTATTTTACTCATATTTGATTTTTTCACTGGAACACATTATGTGGTCGGAGGAATAGTGGCATCTGTTCACTCTTTTTCATGGGTAGCTTTTGGAATGGGAATGACCTTTTTTGCTTATGTTCTTTATATCCGTTCGCTTGGTTTAGGTAAAGCCAGTGTTAATAATGCCATCAGATCGACAACGATTGTTTTTGCCATTCCTTTTTCTTTTATGCTTGCTTCGTTTTTCAACATTCCACTTTTTTCAACAGACCCTGTAATGCTAATAATTAAAATAATTGGAATAACATTGATTATACTAGGAATAATAACCTTTGCACTTACACTTGTAAAAGCATACATTTTTATTACAATTCGACCAGGTTTTTCATTAAAGAAAACAATGGGTGAGATTTGGGATATCCATGGAGTAAGTCGAGTCACGGCCACAACAGGGCCCTACGATTTTATTGTAAAAATTCATACTCGTACAGTAGTTAAGGGTTATGAACGAATTATCCGAAAAATTGAGTCTATTGAGGCAGTCAAAGATTATAAATGGGCATCGGTTCTTAAGGAATGGGAAAAGATCTAAGTGTTTGAAAAATTTTATCATTGGTATTATTTATTCTTCTTAAGGTGACAATATGATTGATCAACGTATAAAAAAACTAGCGCAAATACTTGTTAATTATTCTCTTGAAATTAAAAAAAATGATCTTTTCGCAATTTATGGAAATCAAATTTCCGCGTTTTTTATTAAAGAAGTTTACCGTCAAGCAATGAATCTGGGCGCGCATCCATATACTAATTTGGCCTTGGATGGTCTCGGAGAAATTTTCTTTAATAATGCAAAAGCGGAGCAACTCACATATGTTTCCCCAGTTGCAAAATTTGAGATCGAAAAAATAAATGCAAGATTAGTAATTCTTAGCCCATGGAACACAAAGAATATGACTAATGTTGACCCTAAAAAACAATCAATAAGAAGTGTTGCCCAGCAACCCCTTCATGATATTTTTATGAAACGTGCCGCTAAAGGAGATTTGAGATGGTGTGTAACCCAGTTTCCTTGCAATGCTTCTGCTCAAGATGCTGAGATGTCACTAGAGGATTATGAGAATTTTATTTTCAAGGCAGCTCACGTAGATAAAAAAAATCCTATTGAATACTGGAGATCAGTTTTTGAAAAACAAGAGGAAATAAAAAATATCTTGGAGAAAAAGAAAAATTTACATGTCATTGCTAAAGATACAGATTTAACCCTTTCTGTTGAGAATAGAAAGTGGATAAACTGTGCAGGAAAGGAAAATTTCCCTGATGGAGAAGTATTTACCGGACCGGTAGAAAACTCTGCCAATGGATATATAAGCTATTCATTTCCTGCAGTTCATGGAGGCAGAGAAGTTGATGGAATAAAACTATGGTTTGAAAAAGGCAAGGTATTCAGGTCAAAGGCGACAAAAGGCGAATCTTTTCTTAAAACAATGTTAAATATGGATAAAGGTTCGAATCGAATAGGTGAGTTTGCATTTGGTATGAATTCAGGAATTAAAAAATATTCAAAAAATACATTGTTTGACGAAAAAATTGGGGGAACAATTCATATTGCAGTAGGTCTTGGATATCCAGAATCGGGAAGCATAAATAAGTCAGGACTCCATTGGGACATGGTTTGCGACCTTCGAAAAGAAGGCGAGGTGTATGCTGATAATGAATTAATTTATAAGCAGGGAAGATTTGTTATTTGACCAGTTATTTCGATATTGATAAGATATTTATAACAGATGGTCATTCCGCTTTCCATCATGTGTGGTATAGTTGGCATTATTGGGGGTAGGCCAGTATCACGTCTTATTTATCACAGTTTATTCGCTATCCAGCACAGAGGACAATCATCCGCCGGAAAACTCACTTATGATGGTAATATTCATGTAACAAAAGATAGTGGCCTTGTTAGGGACGTTTTTAATGAAGAAAAAAAGATTGATACTCCAGGGAATGTGGGAATTGGTCATACTAGATATTCTACTGCTGGAATGGATGACATTGAATCTTTAAAGAAAAATGCTCAGCCGGAATATTTGGTTAATCCTTTCCTGGCTGCTGTTCACAATGGAAATGTCTATAATTCTACCGAGATTTCTATTAATACCAAACGAAGACCTCGTACTGATTGTGATATCCAATGGTTATTACTTCCCATGGCTGATGAATTATACAAGAAAGAACTCAGCAAGGAAGTAATTTTTACTGCATGTGAGAAAGTAATGAAAACTGCAAAAGGAAGCTATTCCGCCCTATTTATTGCAGATTCTGGTGAAAATCCATTCTTATTTGCTATAACTGATCCATATAAAATTCGACCTTTGGTGTTAGGCAAAAATGACGGAATGTATTGTTTAACCTCCGAGACAAGAGTATTTAAAAAAATTAATTTCGAATATGTTAAGGATGTTCCTGGCGGATCTGTAATAATCATTGATAAAAAGGGTAAAATATTTGAAAAACAACTGATAAAAAAGCCAGAAAAGCCTTGTATGTTTGAATTTGTTTATTTTGCAAAACCAGATTCACGTATTAATGACCGATCTGTGCATAACGTAAGGGTAAAAATTGGAAGATTACTTGCTCAAGAACACCCCATTGATGCTGACATTGTTGTCCCGGTTCCAGAGTCAGGAAGACGTTATGCAACAGGTTTCTCAAGGGAATCTGGAATTCCTCTTGACGAGGGATTAATGAAAGACAAGGATGAACGATCCTTTATTCAACAAACCCAAGAAAGTCGAGATAAGGTTGTTGAAGAAGGGTTGTCTTATCTACGTTCTGTTTTGGGGGAAAAGAGGGTAATTCTTATTGATGATTCAATCGTTAGGGGAACAAATATCCGAAAGATTGTGAAAGGTTTAAGAATTGCTGGTGCTAAAGAAGTTCACATCCGTATCGGTTGCCCTCCGCTAATTGCACCATGTTATCTGGGTATTGATATGCGTAGTAAAAAGGAGTTTATAGCCAGAAGCTCTGATGGAAGGATCAAATCCGCTGATGAGATTGCAGAAGAAATTGGTGCTGATTCGCTTGGGTATATCAGTATAAAAGGTCTCGAGGATGCTATTGGATTTGAAACATGTAGAGGTTGTATAGATTTTCCTGGTGGGTATCCTCCTGATTTGCAAAAGGATGCACAGAAACTTTACGCTGCAGATCATAAGGGCATGAGGGCCTATGAATGTCTTAAATAAAATAAAATAAAATTGAGCTTGGGCGATAGCTTCTATGATTGAGATAACAACAGGAACAATTGGAGAAAAAATAATTAAGATTTTGCAGAAAACTTATCCTGTTACAGTAAATGATCTTGCAAATATGCTAAATATTTCCCAGACTGCTGTCATGAGGGAAATTCAAAAATTCCAAACAAAGGGAATTGTCCAACTTGACTTTTTACCCAATAAAACCTACATAAGACTTTTAAGAAACGATTTCAGCTTTGTTGGTAAAAAAAGGCAGAGGAAATTCATAAAACACAAATCCGGGGGTAAACGCTACCAGCAAGATGAGTACGACGGATTTATGTACTCATGATTTTTTAAACTGTTATTATCCAATAATCTGAATAACATGTTTATTTACGATTAAAAACTCAACAAGTTCCTCTGTTTGCTTTAAATTTTTCAATAGTTCATAGTCCAGTATGTGCTCGTAGTGCGAAATGACTCTGCTGCCAGAGGGAGACCAGCTGGCAATATCTATATGGTCATGGTCAAAATCCTTGACACTTCCAAGAATGGTGAAAGATTCGGCCCGAATTTGAAATGAACAGGACGTACATTCTAAAATTGTATCGTAGGGAGTATAAGCATTTGTATAATCTTCAATTGGGGCAACTTGTACTAAAATGAGTTTTGCTTTACAAAGAGGACAAGTTATATTTCCATTGGATGAATGACTCCAAATGCTAGCTAATATATCCATCTCCCTCTTATTATATCTCATTTCATATCCCATTTCCGTGATACCCATCATAATATTATACCAACTTATTGCATAAATACTTTATTGAAAAACTTATTTTTTCATTGTTTCTTAGAGCGTTATTTTAATATTGCAGTAGATTCTTTCACATATTGAATTAAAATGAATACTGTTACTCTAATGACTGATTTTGGAACTAAAAGCGGTTATGTTGCCCAAATGAAAGGTGTTTTACTTTCACATGCAAACGCAATTAATATTGTTGACATAACTCATGAGATATCACCACAAAATGTCAGAGAAGGTGCATTTGTTTTAAAACAGTCGGTAAAGTATTTTCCAAAGGGAACAATACACATTGCAGTTGTAGATCCGGGGGTCGGAACTGAGAGGAAAGCAATAATTGTGCCGACCAGATCTCAAATTCTTATTGGTCCAGATAATGGTTTGTTAATGCCTGCAGCCCGTTATCTTGGGGATTTTGAGGTACATGAAATTTCGAATCCTCTTTATATGATGCAAAATGTGTCAAATACATTCCACGGAAGAGATATTCTCTCTACCGTAGCTGCAAATATTATAAAAGGAGTTCCTTTTGATCAGTTTGGTAAGCGGCTTTTCAATTTTGTTGACCTAGATTTCGGTCAGGGCATTGTAGACAACCAAACTGCCACAGGAAAAATTATTCATATTGATAGTTTTGGAAATATAATTACAAATATTGACGGCGATAAAATTAAAAAATATGTCGAATACGGGGAAAAATTGATGATTTTTATCGGTTCCGAGAGAAAGGAAATAACATTTTTCAAATCATATGGTTTTGCTCGTAAGAATCAAATACTTGCTACGGTTGGAAGCAGCAATTTATTTGAAATCGTAATAAACCAGGGCGATGCTGCAAAAAGGCTAGGAATAAAACTAGACGATGAAATAAAAATTTTATTTTTCTAGAATTCCTCCCTACTATGTCCAATGGTTGTGTAAATGTTTTCTCCTAAGTAAAAGGTGGGTTGAATATGCTTATTTTCTAAAACATGTTCAAGAAAAGCGTCTTCATCTGAAGATATGTTTACAACTTCTCCGACAAAAAATGTATGATCTCCTAAGGAAATAGATTCTTTTAATCTGCATTCTAAAATTGAGTATGATTCTTGAATTGATGGAGTTGTAACCTCTTTTGAAGGGATAAGTGTAAGATTTGATTGCTGAATTTTATCGACATTTCGGCCACTATGCGTTCCACAAAAGTTTACTTTTTCAACAAAATCAAATGGTAAAAAATTAATGACGAATTCTTTTGATTTTTTAATTAGATCACTGGAATATCTATTAGGAGCAACAGAAATACCATAAAGTGGTGGTTTTTTAGAAATTGGGCAATGCCAGGCAATGGTGATTGCATTTGTTTTATTGTCTTTATCTTTACAGGTAACCAAAACTGCTTGCATGGGAAAGGCATAATAATAGAATTTTTCAAGCTGTGTACAACTGATTTTACGCTTATTCATAAGGACAAGTATGAGTTAATATGACTTAAAAATGACGGTGTTTATGATTATTTACAATATCTCCTGATTTATGAATTATTTATTAACAATTACAAATAATCCAATTACATAACCCGTGGTTACTAATTCGACTTTATCTGCATTTGTTGCCCAAGCAGATACTGTTATTTCAACAGTTCCAATCCCAAAAATTAAACCTGATTCTTTAGTGCTTACGGTTTTTATCGCTCCCGGTTCCAATGTTGTTCCGCAATCGGCGCATCCCTTACAGACATGGGTTAAATTTATTTTGGAAAATAACCCTCCCTCTATATTTATCTTAGTAGCAATTCCGTCTGTTGTGTTACCGCCGATATTTTTTATGTCTGTTGTGACTGTACCAAATCCTCCTCTTATGTCCAATATTTTTAGTTCGGTTGCTGAAATTTCTATTTTAAAAGTGGTAGAATCACTTTCCATGCCAAATTCATCCTTTGCGCTCACTGTGATAGTATATATTCCTTTGGAAACCCAACTGTGATTTATCAAAATCTCTTCTGCAGACTCATACGGGCCTATGCAAACTCCTTGTTGCCCCTCAGACCAATTAATACAATAGAGAATATTATCATAATCTGGGTCTACTGTTGTGAGTGTAAATTCATATTCTTGTCCCGGGTGTCCCTTATTAGGTCCGTTTATTTCTGGAATTTCTGGGGGACGGTTGCTAACAATTGGATATCCTTTATTTTTCCACTCTTTTATGCCCCCGACCATATTATATATTGTTCCCTCAAAGTTGTTATCAATAAGCATATTGGCTGCACTCTCGCTCCTTGAACCAGCCAAGCAATATAAGATAATTTCTTTTCCACTATACTTCGACAGGAATTCCGTTAAAACGTCGGGATTGCTCCATTCAAAATAGTTATGGTGCCGAGGATTTTCTGGGTAGGGGGTATCAATGTGTTCGGGTATCCATTCTGGGTCAGTTCTCACATCAATAGGAATTTGAATTCCATTTGAGGCGTTATTTAACAGCGCCCAGGCTTCATCCACACTAATATCGGTGTAACTATCAAAACCATATGAATAATTATTATAGATTGGAATATTTACTTTCGTAGCAATTGCATTTACTCCAATACTGCTACATAATAAAATAAATAATATCAAATAGACCATGGATTTTTTAATAAATAATTTTCTCATTTAGTTGAATAACCCCCTAAATTATTTTCTGATAATATAAACAATTGTTAATATATAAAATTTAGTATACTTTTATGGAAAATTCTTCGACGATTTTCAAAATATAAATTAACAAATCTGATTTTCAATAAATATGAGATGAATTATTACTAATGTTACAATCATATAAAACAAAATAAATTAATATCAGCTAGGCATATTGTTATGGACAAGATGGGGTTAATTAATAAAAATTCGAATATTTCCCTCCTTTTGTTATTGATTGTTTTATTACTTTTTGTTGGTTTTCCTTCTGTCTTTGCCGAAGACTATTATGCTGATGTCAATATTGAAGTCGACAATTTTGGATTTGTAAGAATAGATGGAATTACAAATCATCCGGATTTATTAGCAGACGATACCGAGATTTATACCTCGAAAAATCAGGGATATTGGCTACTTAATATTACAAAAGAAGAGATTTTCTCTGATTTTGTTTATGTTCTAACTTTACCAAAGGGCTCTTCGATTAATTATCTTAAATCATCAGGATCAATTCGAATCGAGGAAAATGAAGGTAATTTAATTATTAGAGGATTTGGAGAAAACAAGACCTTTTCTGTTGTTGTTCAATATCAAACAGAGAAACTATCTGAAAATAATGTTTTAATTGATTACAATTTAATTTTTATTATCGTTGTCTTTATTGTCATAATTGCAGTTATTGTAATTTTAATTATACTTAAAAACGATAAAAAATCTAAAGAAAAAATGGAGTCTATGAGAGAAAATAATTTAAAAGGTTTGAATGAGCGTCAAAAGAAAATTATTCAATTATTGAAAGAAACTAGCAGGGCAATGACTCAAACAGATATTCAAAAAGAACTAAAAATACCTAAAGCAGCTATTTCAAGAAATATTCTGGGCTTAGAGCGCAAAGGATTAATCGAAAAGGAACAAATAGGAATGTCAAATCTGATTAGATTAAAAAAGCCTTAATTCCGAGGCCTGTTCCGCTTTGTTCCGCTTATTTTCGGTTAAATTATATATGTTGTTTCATCTGATACAGTATTGAAAACCAAAATGAAATTGGTTTGCGAGGTGTAGAAAATATGAAAAAAATGATGAAAATTGCCGTTGTGTTGGCAGTATTTGCATTACTAACACCTGTAGTATATGCAGATGAAGTTGATAACACACAGAATGTTATTGTCGATATAGATACAGAAACCCAAGAAGAAGTAGAAATAATAAAAGATGGAATTGGAGCAAGTATCAGACTTTTGCAACTTGAAAAGTCAATATTAAAAAATATAATTAAGGGAGAAGAAGTCGTTTCTTTTTTAAAAGAATTAGAATATAATACCACTGATCTTGAAGCAATACTTGCTGAATTGGAATTATTAATTCAAGAAGTCCAATCCGCTGATCCAAATTCAACTGATTCGGTTCAGATATTTGTCGATTTAAAAAGTGATGCAATTGAACTAACAAAAGAATTTAGAGAAAAGATTGAAGAATTACTGGATGAAGCAACAATAGAACAATTAAGATTAAGGATACGAGAAATGGTTTCTGACCAAGTTCAAAACCTAACCAAGAGAATCCAGAATCACATTCGAACATTTAATAGAAACCAACTCCACAGAATTTATGGACTTGTTGGAGAATTTGATAATTCAACAATAAACCAGTATCAAAATGGAAGCCTCACTAAGGAGCAAGTAAAAAATCAAATCAGTAAGTTTATAAATAATATGACAAAAGCGAAAAAGTACCAAATTTTTTCGGAACTTAAAGAGGAAAAAATTAGACTAAGGGTTCAAGCCAGAGCACATGTTGACAATGTAACAGTCAATTTTCAAGAAAGAAAGGAAATGAGGCTGAGAAACAGGATTCAAAATGCTCTAAAAATGGTTGAAGGTCCTGTTAGAGCAGAGATACAAAACAGAATCACTGTAAGAATGAACAATCTTAAAACAGATAATAGCAAGAAACTCAGTGATATTGCTAGTAGTGCTCCAGGTGCCAACGGCGGGAATAATAAAAATGCTGGAGGAAGTTAAGCATGAATAAAAAGATAATCGGAATTGTTTTCGGTGCAATTATTATAATTTCTTCCGTTGTTTTTTTATATAACTACGCAGAAAATACTAAGGACAGCATTGATAATGAAAATGAAGATTACACAACCGATGATATCATCGATGAAATCGATGGCAGTCTTCTTGGGGAAGATGATGAGGTTGAGATTGGAGAAATGGTCTAAAAAATCTATTTCTCCTTTCTTATTATTTTGAATATTAATCTGAATAAAAATTAAAATTTCAACAACGCATCTAATAGTCCATGACCATAATTTATGCAACCAAATGCAGTAAAGTAATCTTTTTTTTCTAGATAATATTTTGAATCTTTGTAGTATTGAGTTGCAAGTTCTACTATTTTGCTTTGAGTAAAATTTTCATCTTTGAAATTAAGCTTTTTAAGATTTTCTTCAAACATTACGATATCTTTTTCAATGCGCGTTTTTTCATCCATAAAAATTTGAAAATTGATAATACTATTAGAAGATTGGGTTTGGTTCAATAAATACTAATATGGAACATTGCCGCCCACCAGTATTGAGCTAACAACGCATAAAAACGCAGTTACACCCCCCACCAGTAGCATTTGTAAACCATATTTTATCATGCTTTCATCACTAATTTTTGCAAGATACGCTCCCAATAAAACCAATATTGATAAGGTTAGTCCGATGCATATGAAAAAAGCATCATAGGCAGTTAATAATCCAAGATTTACAAAGAAAAATGGAGAAACTACAACAATTGCTGCCATTGCAGGTGATAAACCATCAATTACAGATGCAAGAACTGTTGCATACCTGTGAGATTTATGGTGAATTCCGTTTTTCAAATCTGTAAGCATCGCTTTTTCTAAATCCTTTATTTTTTTTGTTCTTTCTGCTTTTTCGGTCATATACGCACCGCTCATTCCTGAGGTGCCCATGGCAATTGAACCAGCAATAGCAGCACTTATTATGGGTAAAGGTTCTAAAATACCGGCTATATATGCACCAATAACTACCCCCAGCATAGTAAGTGCTCCATCAAAAGCATTCATCACAAAATAACGTCGGGTGATTGGGCCAACACCGGAAATTTCATGATATTTTTTCCATCTTTTAATAATCTTTTTGTCAACCATTATCGTTTCACTTTGAAACTATTTTATCAATACCATAGCTAGGATAAAAGTTTTTTGAATATAAATTTGAAACTAGCTAGCTAGATTAAATTTAAATTATGAAAAGGATTTTATTTAATAATTGTAATTGTTAAAATAGAATGGTTGCATCAGAAGAACATTATAAGGGATTTGAACAAGGTCCGATTCGCCCCCCAAGTGAAGCAAAAAGTCTGCTTATCAGAGTTACAAGAAATTGTCCTTGGAATAGATGTACTTTCTGCCCACTTTACAAAAACTCAAAATTTTCTATCAGGGATGTAAAACATGTCAAAAGAGATATCGAAACTATTGCTAAATTTATTGAAAGATTAAATGAAATCAAAGAGGAAAATGACAAAATAACTCCACATCAAATTAGGGAGGAATTTAATTCTTTAGATCCTAAGGACGTTTATGCCTTTGAAACAGCTTATCACTGGTTTATTAATGGTATGAATTCCATTTTTTTACAGGACTCCAACAGCTTGGTGGTAAAACCTGAGAATTTAGTTGAAATCCTTGGATATATTAAGGAAAAATTTCCAAGAGTAAAAAGGATTACATCGTATGCAAGATCAAGCACAGTTGTTAGAATCTCTGAAGATAACTTAGCAGAAATTGCAAATGCCGGACTCAATAGGATTCACATTGGTATGGAATCTGGGGCTGACGTAGTTCTTAAAAATGTTAAAAAAGGAGCAACGAAGCAAACTCATGTTGAGGCCGGTACAATGGTAAAAATCGCAGGAATAGAACTTTCAGAATATATTATGCCTGGACTTGGAGGGAAAAAATTTTCAAAAATTCATGCCCTTGAATCAGCGGGTGCAATAAGTAAGATAAATCCCGATTTCATTAGATTAAGACCGCTTGCAATACCACATCAAATCCCCTTGTATAATGATTACATCGGTGGAAAGTTTTTAAAATGTACAGATTTGATGATGGTAAAAGAATTGAAAATGTTCATAAAAAATTTGCAAGGAATCAGTAGTATGTTACAAAGCGATCATATTCTTAATTTATTTGCAGATTTAGAAGGTAAATTTCCAGAAGATAAACAAAAGATGTTAAACATATTAAATTCATTTCTTCAACTTAGACCCAAGCAGAGAGGATTATATCAAGTTGGTAGACGTTTGGGCATATTTTCTACTCTAAAGGATTTAGAAAATCCATATTTACTTTCTCAGGTTAAAAATTATTATGACAAGTTTAAGTTAAATAGAAAAAATATCAATGAATTAACTGATAGTTTAATGCAGAGATTTATCTAACTAAAAATAAATTATCGTCTCGGGTAAGATATTATTCTATAAAATATTGTCGGCTTTAAAACGACATTTTTAAAACAAATTATTTAAGGAGTAGTTTATGAATTATCAAAATAAATTTTTTTTATGTTGTTTTGTCGTTTTTCTGCCGATATAATGGAAAAATATTTAAACTTATAAAATAAACAAATATTAAAATAATAAAATAAAATTGGTGCTAATTAAATGACTAGTGCAGGCGTTTTGGGTAATAAAAGCTTGGAGCAAGCAATCCAAGAAATATTGAAATCCAGAGCAGCCTCTAGAATTTATCTTTATCTTCTAAGAAAAAATGGGGCAAAGGCAGATCAGATAATAAGAGGATCCCATCTGCATCCAAGTACTGTCCGAGAAATCCTTGTCCAGATGTATGATCAGAAATTAATTTATCGTAAAAAATTAAAAACAGATAACATCGGAAAAAACCCGTACGTATATTATTCAATTTCTCCCCTTCTTCTAATAAAAAGATACTCAAAAGAAATTGAAGACAGGCTAAACAAAATTGCTAGGTTAGCAAATTTCAAACAAAACGATGTGAGTTATAATCCTGTAAAAATTAAAATTTCTGAAGAGGCAAAAACCAATGAACGTTAGGCCCATTGCTCAACTTCTTGTCAAAAGACCACATGCGGTTCTTATTATATTTACACTTATCACGGCTATAGTCGGCTCTCAGGCGACGAATGTTTACATGGTTTCGGATTTTGCTAATTTTCTACCAAAGGATGACACTGCTGTTCAGCTATGGAACAGGATTGATAAAGAATTTCAAATGGGTTACAATATCATCATTTACATCGAGGCAGATGATATAAGAGACCCTAATGTTTTAAAGGAGATTGACAGGGTATGTTGCAGCCCGAAACTTAATCAGTATGAAAGTGACAAAGGCAAAATAGATGGGGTAGTTTCTGTTAGAAGTTTATCTTTATTGATCAAAGAGGAAAATGGTAAACCATACCAAATTGGCGGTCTTGGTGGGCAGGGAACAAGAGAAATACCCGATGATGAAAAGCTTATTGCAAGATATCTTGCGAGAACCACCGTTCAGGCTTACAAAGACACACTTTTTACCAACACATACAAGATAGGCCTGATTATAATTCAATTGTCATCAGATGCTAATTATGACGATATTTTAGAAAAAACAAAAGATGTAATAGAACACAGGGGCACCTTTTACTCTGAGATGACAATAACTGGAACAGTTGCAATGCAAAAAGCAATCCAGACCATCAGTATGGAATATTTTAGATTGATTCTACCAATTATTATTCTTATGATTTCTGCAGTGTTATTCTTTTTCCACCGATCTCTGAAAGGTATAATAATTACATTAATGCCAATAGCATATGCTATAATACTTACATTTGGTCTTCTGGGTGCCGTTAGTCCTGAAATGACTTTGCTGGCAATTGCTGTTGTTGCATTACTTCTTGGTTTGGGGGTTGACTACTCTATTCATATTATGAATAGATTTGCTGAGGAAAATTCAACGGGAGATGAAGTGGATAGAATGGAAAAATTATTGAAATCCACTGGAAAGGCAATACTTCTTTCCACAGTAACAACAGTAATTGGTTTCGGATCTTTGATGATTTCCAGTATGACTCCAATGATAACATTTGGTTTTGCATGTGCAGTAGGAATTCTATTTTGTTTTATTTGCTCAATTATTCTTGCACCAACACTTATAATTATTTTAAAATATGAGAAAAACAGCCTCTTTCCAAGTTGGAGTAGTCTTGCAATTTTTGTTGTGCATAATAAAAGACGGATAGCAGTTATTGCTTGCTTTTTTGCAATTATGTCAATTATTCTTATTCCACAAATCACAACTGATGTAAACTACTTTGACATGGCACCTGAAGGAATACCTGAACTTGAAAAACTTCAGGAATATTCCAGTAACTTTGGAGGGGGTAATTTCAACGCATTACTAATTGTAACTGATCCCCAAGGATTAACTTATCCTGAAACTATTGATGCTATTTATAACATGGAAGAGGAAATGAGAAAGGAAGGAGTTAATGTAAACTCTCTAGCAGACCAGATAAAGAAAGTAAGTGATGTTTTAGAAAGAAATGACATAGTAGATCGTTTAAATGATTTATTGGGTGTTGACACAATTATTTATGATATGGTTGCAGAGTCTGGATTGGTGTCTGAAGATTTCTCAACTACTATTGTTCTTGTCAATATTCCCCTGGGAAGAAGTATGGAGGAAAACGAGGCAGCTGTCAACAAAATAAATGAAATTGCTGAAAAATCAGAAATACCACATAATGGCAGAGTGTCTCAACTTACAGGTACAGATGCGATCAATGTCGCAATAAATAAAAAACTAACAGATGAACAAACACGTTCAATGATTGTTGCTTTGCTTCTAGTTCTAGCAGCATTGATAGTTATATTTAGCTCCTCCATTTACGGTTTTCTGACCATGATACCGGTCGGATTTGTTTTGATGTGGGAGCCCGGATTTCTTGTGGGATTAAATGTCCCCTTATCAATTTTTACTATCTCTATTGCTTCAATTATGATAGGGATTGGTATAGACTATGGTATTCATATTACTCATAGAGTGCGCGAGGGATTGGAGGAGGGACTTTCAAAAAGAGATGCTACAAAGGTTGCTATAGAAAAAACAGGTCTTTCTTTGGTCGAGGCCGCGACAACTACAATTGCTGGAACAGCATCTATTTTCTTTATAGATATATCAGCACTTCAGCAATTTTCTTTATTAATAATTGTAATGGTAGCGTTATCATTAGTTGGTGCAGTATTTATACTACCTGCATTTTACGATTTCAAGTTTGTTAAATAGGTTTTTGATAGTAAATTAAGATACAACTTCTTTTCCCAATGTCATGATGCCCTGCTTGCTGCCAACTATCACTTCGTCAACAAGACCAATAAATAATCCGTTTTCAACGACTCCGGGAATATTATTAATTTCTTGTTCAAGACCTTCGGGATCATTGATCCGATCAAATTCACAATCCAAAATATAATTTGAATTATCTGTAATGTATGGCTCCCCCATTATTTTCCTTAGTTCTACTGTGCACCCAAATTCCTCAAGTGCTTTTTTTGTTGAACCCCAACCGAATTTTACTACCTCGACTGGAAGAGGAATGTCAATGCCAAGTGCTTTTACAATTTTTGATTCATCGATTACAATGATTACTTTTTTAGAGTGATATGCAATTATTTTCTCCCTTGTGAGGGCACCCCCACCGCCTTTGATTAAATTTAACCGGGAATCTACTTCGTCTGCACCGTCAATTGTAAGATCGATTTCCGGGTTGTCTTCCAGTGTTGTTAACGGGATATTATATTCATTTGCAATTTTTTTAGTTTGCATTGATGTTGGAATTCCTTTTATATCCAAACCCTGACGTACTAGTTCCCCAATTTTTTGTAAAACATACTTTACAGTTGAGCCAGTTCCCAGACCAAGAACCATCCCATCTGAAATGTATTCTGCTGCTTTTTCCCCTGCCAATTTTTTCAATTCCTCTTGATCCAAGGATTCACCACACCTGTAATCCTAATATTGTTCAATAATGTTTGGATGTTATGTAATCCTAATCAATTAGATATCTCAATGTTTCCTTCATTATGTAAGGTAAAAAATTATGG
>JAFGPP010000049.1 GCA_016936135.1 Thermoplasmatota archaeon | reverse complement strand
GCGGCCGACATTTGATAAAATGGTTAAGATTGTAACTGAAGCAGATAGAATCAAAAAAAGGAGGGGCGGCAGGCCAAATGATCTAAGTGTTGAAGATAGGTTATTGATGACGCTGGAATATTTGAGAGAATATCGAACATATCTGCATATTGCAACTTCATACGGACTCAGTGAAAGCAATGCCTATCAAAATATCCGTTGGGTCGAAGAAGTGCTCGTAAAATGCAAAGAATTTGGATTGCCAGGAAAAAAGGCATTACAAGAAGGTGACATGGAATTTGAAGTTATTCTCATTGATGCAACAGAGACACCTATTGAAAGACCCAAAAAAAACAGCGTCAATTTTACTCTGGAAAGAAAAAGAGACACACCATAAAAACCCAGGTGGTTGTTGCCAAGAAATCTAAAAAGATTGTGTGTGTGGATTATGCAAATGGAAAACGCCATGACTTTCGACTTTATAAAGAATCTGGTGTTCATCTTAATGAAACTATTCATGCTGTAACTGATACTGGATATTTGGGCTTACAAAAAATTCATGCTAAAACTTCCATGCCAAAGAAAAAAAGCAAGAAGCACCCTTTGACCGTTGAAGATAAGTTGCAAAACAAAAAGATTTCCAGTGAGCGAGTTTTCAATGAACATGTTATTGGAAGTGTGAAGCGTTTTAAAATTATTTCAGATCGATATCGCAATAGAAGAAAAAGATTTGGACTACGATTTAACCTTATTGCTGGGATATATAATTATGAACTTTAAGCTATAGACCTCGGACTATGAAACTGGACTAAAAAATAGTAATCTATAGTACGTATATTTTGACTTAAGATTTTTGAAAATCCGTTCGTCCTGAGCTTGTCGAAGGATACGAACTCCTTAAAATTATGAAAGATTTTTTTGTTTACATACTCAAGTGTTGCGATGATTCATATTATATAGGTCATACGGATGATATTGATCGAAGAATTTCTGAACACCAATTGGGCCTATGTTCAGGTTACACAAGTAGGCGTTTGCCTATTGATGTCGTATATGTAGCTACATTTAGTTCTCGTATAGAAGCTTTAATTGCCGAACGACAATTAAAAAAATGGACAAGAGCAAAAAAAGAGGCCTTTATTAATAATCGCTATGATCAATTAGTTTTCTTAGGGCTTGTAATTAAATAAAGGTTACATTTGGGGCTTCATGGTATAGTTCCAATCTCCATGAAAATTGTCTCTAAAAATATTCAAAGAGTCTAATTCTTTTTTTGTAACTTTGATTCCGGTTGGATAAATGTTTTCATCGACCTCACAACAAACTTTTAATCCTGCATTTGTGCGAGTATTACCAATCAAATTCACGATGGTCACCAAATCTAAAAGAGGTTTTGCTCGCCAATTTTGAGAAATGAATGAAAATAACCTATGCTCTATCTTATTCCATTTACTGGTTCCGGGAGGAAAATGGCGCACAGAAATTTCAATTTTGAGCTCATTGGCAAGTTGTTGCAGTTCTTTTTTAAATAGGCGAACACGTACTCCATTGCTACCGCCACAATCCGCTGTCAACATTATTTTTTTAGCATTTGGGTAGCTCGCGCGACCAATACCGTGCCACCACTTTTTTATAGATGCTACAGCGAATGCAGCTGTGTCATTGCTTATTCCTATGCTTACCCAGCCCTCATTTCTTACAATATCATAGACACCGTATGGAATAGCCTTAAGCAACGCATCACTGAGAAAATCATATGCATTAACCTGTTCAGGTGAACCTTGATAAGCATATTCTTGTCCGCCATTTTTAAAATTTCCAATCAACTCCTTCTTTTTTGTGTCAATTGAAAGAACCGGCTGCCCTTCTCTTATAAAAGCTTTGCATTGTTCGTTTATGTATTCAAATTGAGCGTCCCTGTAAGGTGTTTTGCAACCTTCATGTGTTTTTTTATTTGCTTGCAACGAATACCTTTCATCTTTAAGAATGCGCGCAACAACTGGGTGACTAATATTATAGTTGTTTTTTTTGAGATCGGCTGCAATTTTTCTAACACTTTTCGATGTCCATAACAATGCCGATTCTGGATCTCCACGTGTAGATGAATCGACTCGTTTAATAATCTCTTTCTTGAGAGTCGAATATTCTTTTTCCTTTTTTTTCCTGCCACCCCCCTTGTTCCGTATTCTACTATCTTGAATGCCAGAACTATTAAGTCGCCTGATGCCGCTGGAGATCATCTTCCTGGAGTATCCTGAAATTTCTGAAATTACTGTAATGCCACCATGGCCGAGTGATTTTGCTTCCAGGGCTAATAAATTGCGCCTTTGTTTTTCATTTAATGTTGGCAACATTGTGCGCAGTCTTTCTACTGTTCCTTTTGGTACATTCATTGTTGCTATTCTCCCAAAAAAACTTTTTAATTTCTGAAAGAAAATAGCATATTTGATGAAAATTGCACCTTTATTTAATTACAAACCCTTAGATCATTTGGCCTGCCGCCCCTCCTTTTTTTGATTCTATCTGCTTCAGTTACAATCTTAACCATTTTATCAAATGTCGGCCGC
>JAFGPP010000048.1 GCA_016936135.1 Thermoplasmatota archaeon | reverse complement strand
TTTTTATTGTAATTTAAAATTTAAATAATGATTGGGAAACAAATATATGTCATGATAACGGTAGGCACAAAATATATAAATGATTTTTGAGATTCAATTTTGACTGACAGTCAGTTAACATTGGTCAAATCCGGTGGAGGGAAGTATATTGAAAAATTTTAAAAACCCCCTTAGAAGACGTGATGTAATAATTGACACCGCAGAATCATTATTTATTGGAAAAGGATTCAACAATACCTCTGTTGATGAGATAGTCAATAAATTGGGTGTTGCAAAAGGCACTTTTTATTATTATTTTAAATCAAAAGAGGAGATACTTGATGAACTTTTAAATCGATATTTAAAAAATATAAAAACCATTGCAGATCAAATTGTTCTTTCTGATGAATTAAATGCTCCTGATAAAATCGTGCTTTTGTTTAAACAGATTTCAAAATATAGTACCAGAAAGAAAAACATATTTGAATATATACATAAAGAAAGTAACGCACAGCTCCATGTGAAATATGAAAAAAAGGGTTTTCCCATGTTAATTCCTTCATTTGTAACTATGATAGAACAGGGAGTTAAAGAGGGAGTTTTTAATACAAAGTATCCAGAGGAGGCGGCCTTTGCAATATTGGGGCTCAATGATACTCTAATTGGTAAGAAAAAAATCGTTAAAAATCGAATTAGAAAATGGCAGGAACAAGCCACAATATTTTTTGACTTTTTGGAAAGAATACTTGGTGCAAAAACTGGAACATTTTCTAAAACACGTTTCTTTTTTGATGAGAGGTGTTAAAAATGCCAAAAATCGTAATGACGGCTGATATGACCTTGATGTCAGAATATAACAAACATGTATTCCTTGGATTTGCGGCATGTGCACCTAAAGTAATTCCAACATGGCTTTATAGAAAAATATTTTGTCCACCTGTCGAGGAGGAGAATGGACATGTTAAATATGGTCATTGTGGACAAAGAAAAATCGAGGCTGCATTGATCAATAATGGTTATAGTGAAAGTGATGTTGCTGTAGTTCGTCCAGATAAACTTGAGGATGTTGTATCAGATGAAACCAAGGTATTATGTATCACCACCCACGATCCATTGGGATTGGGCCCTGCATCAACAACCTTTAGTAATCTAGTTGGTAGAGAATCTTACACTAGTTATTATTTTAGAAAATTGATAAATAATAGGCTAATTCGTAAATACAATCTGAAGGTGATAGTTGGAGGTTCGGGTGCCTGGCAGCTTACAGATGTAAGAATAATGGGAAAACTTGGAATCGATTGTGTCGTGGTAGGAGAAGGCGAGATAACAGCAGTTGATGTAATTTCAAAAGCTATTAATGGAGAAAACCTTCCCTTATTTGTGCAAGGGGAAGTGGTGCCTCTTGAACATATTCCCCTGATAAGAAATCCTACACTTAATGGCATTATTGAGATTTGTCGAGGATGTGGAAGAGGTTGCAGATTTTGTAATCCGACTATGCTGAATTTTAGATGTCAGCCAATTGAATACATTATGAAAGAGGCTCTTGTAAATGTTGAAGCGGGAAGAGGCATTCTTTTTCATGCAGAAGATGTGCTCAGATACAAAGCAGATAAGTTTGTTCCAAATGAAAAAGCAGTCTTGAAATTATTTGAAGAAGGAAAAAAACTTACGGATAGTATCGGAATAAGCCATTTTGCTCATGCTTCCGTTGCAGCAAAACCATCTTTAGTAGAAAATATTTCAGAAATCATGCAAGCAGGTTCTAAAAAGTGCCCTTTTATCAGCGGTCAAGTTGGAATTGAAACCGGCTCTCCACGCCTAGTTGAAAAATATATGAAGGGCAAAGCAAAACCATTTAAACCTCAGGAATGGCCCGAGATGATAATTCAATCTCATAAAATCCTACATGACAATCACTGGGTCCCTCCAGAAACAATAATTTTTGGTCTTCCAGGAGAAACATCGGAAGATATAAAACAAACAATGGATCTTATTGATGACTTAAAAGAATACAAATCCTTAATTGTGCCCCTGTTTTTTGTACCGATCGGTAATCTAAAAGAAAACGGATTTTTTACAATTAAAAATGCTCTCCCTGAACACTGGCAACTTCTTTCGATGTGTTTCAAACATGATTTTAAGTGGATATATTCAATTGCAGAGGAAAATCTGCCTTCGGTTGGTATGAACAGTCTTAAAATATGGGGAATAAGAAAAGTAATCAGATATATGCACAAAAGAATGATGCCGTTTATGGAGATAATGGATGGGGGAAAAAACCCAATAGAAGAATATGCGCACAACAAAACCTCTCGTTTTTCATTCAATCTCTTCCATGATTATCAAGCAGGGCTTTCTCCATAAATTTTTCAAACGTTGGGATAAATTCTATTTTTGTAGCCATGTTTTTCATTAAAAATGATAAATTTTAGTTGTTTTCTTTATACAATCCCAGTTTTAAAATAGATAACTTTAAGTAAAAATAAATTAATTAAAATGACGGGTAGAAAATAAATGTACAAAAATAAAATTGTAAGAATTCTGATTTCGATATTTGTCTTCACTCTTTTTTTAAACGTTGATTTAATTGTGTCACAGAATTCAATATACCAATCTTTCACAGAAAATAGTAATGAAAAAATTTTACCACCCCCTATCCTACCAAATATGATACTTGAAGAAGCAATTTTTATGAGGAAATCTGTAAGGGTTTTTTCTGAAAATGAAGTGACTGATGAGGAACTTTCAACTATCCTTTGGGCAGCATATGGATTTAGATCAGATGGGAGGAGAACAGTACATCCGATAGATGGCGTTTATGCGGCTGTCATTTATGTTTTTAATGAATCAGGAGTTTACAGATACAACCCGATTAACCACTCGCTTATTTTATACAAGGAAGGTGATATGAGGGATAAAATCGATATTCTTCAGTACAATGCCCCAATTCAATTGGGACTTTGCTGGGACAGCACAAAGGCCGATCCAAATCTTGGTGGAGCTGAGCTAGGTCAAGTGGGCCAAAACATTCATTTCATGGCGGTTGCACTTGGTTTAGGAACCGTTGTAACAGGTCAATCGCCTGCGGCTATCGCACCTGTTGGTTTACCAAAAAATGAGGAAGGTCTGATCCTGATGCCTTTAGGCCATCCAAAAGATGATTACGATTTTACCTATAGACCTTTATGGTTTTCTTTTTTACCAAAAATTAAACATTCCAAGATAACTGTATCAGATGCAATAAATCAAAGGTTAAACGGAACGGAATTTTTGGGAAAACTTACAAGACAGGAACTGAGTCAAATTATTTGGAGTTCCTATGGTTTCTCTTACTATATTGACAATATACTCGGGCCTTCAAATCTGGTTCTCCGCCATCGCACGGTTCCTAGCGCTCATGGATACTATCCCCTATGTATGTATATTTGTATTGAATCTGGTGTCTACAAGTATATTGGCGGTTTACCCAATTGCGATCTTTGGGGCTTACCAATATTTTCATTTCTTTTAAGATTAAACGCAGAAGATGTAAGACAGTCTATTGCACAGGCATGTAATAAATCAGAGATTTCAACGGCGTCTATGTTTATTGTTTCGATACTTGATTTGGAAGCAACAAGAAAATGGGATGATTTATCAAATGAATCTCTTTGGCGATTTTGGTATTATGAAGCAGGAGCATCTGCTCACAATGTTCAGCTAGAAGCAACCGCATGGAATCTGTCATCAACAATATTGGTCCCTAAAGATGTTTCTTTGATTCGCTCTTCTCTAAACTTAGATAATAGATATTTTCCACTACTTGTTGTACCAGTTGGAAAAAACTAAAGTAATATAAAAAATTAAATTTTGAATTATTCTATTTATGCTGAGGGTATTACAAGAAACCAAAATATGATTATAAAAACCATCAGTCCAGCTACAAATATTGTATTCAACTTAATTTCGAGGGATTCTGAAATATCCATAGTGCATCTCCAACGATATCAAACTGAGATACACCTTAAAAGCATTTTTCGCAGGTAGTTGCGTAGTTGAATATTCAGAGGTTAACTACAGGATGCCAAAACCTTTTCTATTCTTCTTTTTAGTTCATCCATTTCTATGGGTTTTTCGATATAATCCTCACCCAAAAATTCACCTGCATTTTCTGCTATTCTATCAGTGCGGGCAGTAAGAAATACTATTGGAATGTCTTTCCATTCTGGGTTATCTTTTAACTTGTCAAATAGTTCCCAACCGCTCATTTGTGGCATCATTATATCCAGCAAGATAAGATCTGGAATTATATTGTTATTTAAAAGATCTAAACATTGCTGACCGCTATTTGCAGGCACAATTTCATATTCTCCATTGGTAAAAGATTCAAGGGCTGTTTTAACGGTAAAAATCTGGTCAGATTCATCATCCACCATCATAATCCTTTTCACAACTAATTTCACCTCCTTATTGACATAGTTATGCCTATTAATTACATTTACTGCTCTTTTGTCAAATTTTTAATTAATTTTGAAATTAGTCCCAAGTTGGCTAAAAACCAATAATTGCTATAAACTTTTAAATTACGAATTAATCACTTCAGGGTCGATCCAGTTGGAGTATGCAATGAAGAAAATTGAAAATATTGACCAAATTTTTAAACTTCTAAGGCAGGAACTTACAAAATATCAACTTCCACGAATATCACAAGAAAAATGGAAAGAGGTTAATAGAACCCCATTTACTACACTTGTTTCCTGCATTTTAAGTTTGAGAACAAAGGATGATGTAACAGATAAAGCAGCCGAAAGTCTATTGAAATATCATGATTCCCCAGATAAAATTTTAAATCTTTCTGAAGATGAAATAGCGTCTTTGATTTATCCGGTAGGTTTTTACAGGACAAAGTCAAAGAAGATAAAAGAAATCTCAAAAATTATTTTAGATAAATATGATGGTCGAGTTCCAGAGGATTTCGATGAATTGTTAACCTTGCCCGGGGTGGGAAGAAAAACCGCAAATATTGTCATGGTCTATGGCCATAACAAAGAAGGTTACCTGCCAATTGACACGCATTGTCACAGGATTCCAAATCGTCTTGGATGGATTAAAACTAAAAAACCGGAACAAACAGAAGCTTCTTTAAAGGAAATTTTACCAAAAGATTATTGGAATGAATTCAACTCACTTTTTGTTCTGTTTGGACAAAAAATTTGTGTTCCGATATCGCCCCTCTGTAGCAAATGTCCAATTGAAAACTATTGTAAAAAGATTGGAGTTAAAAATCACAGGTAGGGATAAACAAATACTAAGTCCCTGCAATATTTTGCAATTTGATATATTCCTCAATTTCTCCTATTGAGATTTCTATTTTATCTGTGATAATGTCTATCATTTTGTCTCTTACATTCCAGCTTTTGTAATATTTTTCCTGCCTTTCGTTTATAGAAAAACTAATTCCCTTGCTTTCGGCAAATGATTTTAGCTGTTCTTCGGTAAGTTTATCTAACAACTCCTTTTTTAACGACATTTGCTTTCCCTCTGTAACAATCAATCGCAAATAAATGCTTCATCCCTTTTCGGATCACGGGATGAAATTAATTTTATACTTTTAAAAGTTTGTAAATTAGTAATTTGTAATTTCCTAAAATTATCGATTAATTTATTAATAGAAAAACCATAGTGACTCGTAACGCGAGAGGATGGGATGCAGAAAGGCGTTAAAAATGAGATTTCGTTAGAGCACAAAAGACCGCTCGTAACTAGATCCCTCAGAAGGAGCAGTATCAGAAAAAGGATAGCTGAATACCTTTTTGAAATAAGCCCGAGTTCTAGTTATACCTCTGAAATTGCTTACAATGTAAAAACAACTCCTACGAATGTAATCGGGGCAATAAGGGGTATGGATTCTAGATACAGGGAAGACGAATCTTTGTTAAGTTTGGAGATAGTAGAACAGACTCAAAGTGGAAAAGACATAAAATTGTATAGAATAACTGAATTTGGAAAAGAGATGATATCGTCCCTTCGAAAGTAAGAGACTTTTTATCCAAAGAAAACTTTTGCAATTTCGTATAAACCCATGTCAACGGTTTTGGATTTTGAAACAGCATCTTTTAGATTTAATGGTACAATTTTATTTCCTTGTAACGCGACCATCTTGCCAAAACTACCTTCTTTTATAAGTTCGACAGCACCTACACCAAAACGAGTAGCAAGTACACGATCATATGCTGTAGGAGTCCCTCCACGCTGCACATGTCCAAGTATAGTAACTCTAGTTTCAACATTCATTCTTTTTTGAATTTCTTTTGCAAGGTAATGTCCAATACCTCCAAGTCTTACATGACCAAATTCATCCATTTCATCCGATTGTGTTACATGATTGTCCTCACCAGCGGGTTTTGCTCCTTCTGCAGCGACGATTATGCTAAACTTTTTACCTCGGTCATAACGTTTTTTCAAATTGGCAATTACTCTTTCCATGTCAAAGTTATCTTCTGGAATCAATATTTCATCTGCACCGCCTGCCATGCCTGCTATTGTCGCAATCCATCCAGCATGTCTTCCCATGACCTCTAATATCATTACTCTGTGGTGTGATTCCGCTGTTGTGTGAAGTCTGTCGATTGCATCTGTTACTATAGAGACAGCAGTATCAAAACCAAATGTATAGTCAGTTCCAGAAAGATCATTGTCTATAGTCTTGGGAACACCCACAACAGGAATTCCTCTCTCATAAAGTTTTAATGCCACACTAAGAGTGTCATCTCCACCGATGGCAATAATTGCTTCAATGCCAAATCTTTTAATATTTTCCTCAACCCGCTGAACGTCTTCTGGATTCTTGAATGGATTTGTCCTAGAGGTGCCAATAATTGTTCCGCCTTTTGGTAAGATACCTGAAACTGAATAATCGGTTAGAATTTCCATTTCTCCAGTAATTAACCCCTTCCATCCGTTTTTGATGCCAATGATCTCCCAATTATACTGAAGTGATTTTTTAACAACAGCTCTTATAACAGCGTTCAAACCAGGACAATCTCCGCCGCCAGTTAGGATAGCAATCTTTTTCATAAAAATACACCTTTCCTATATTCACAAGATTTGAGTTTAATCCTTCACCAACTATTTATCCCAAACCATCTTTAAAACTTTTTGTAAGAACAAAATAAAGATGAATAAATTAAAAAATTATTTTAAACTATCCAGTACTCTACTGGCCTTAACGGCGGAGTCATGCCATTGTGGCTTGTAGGTTTTTCTGACTCGTGTGTCATATTCATCAATGTCAATATTCTGAAGTATCTTGAAGCCTTCATCAAAATTCATTTTAATATTTTTGTTAATGGCCCTTGCAGTACCTCTAAACATCATGAATGGTAAACTTCCTATAAATCTAAATCCAAATGGAAGACCTTCGGGTTGCCAAACTCCTTTTGCAGGTTTTATCCAGAGATCTGCAGGGTCTTCGCCAAAGTGAGGAATAGGAATATTATTTGGTGGTGCATGATAAAAATCTGCGGAAACGTCACTAATTGCCCATTCTCCATCTACGTAGCATTCACCGCTACCGTGAAGTACGAAAAAATTGAGGTTATCTACCCATTTTTGAATAAGTGGGTCTGCTGCCATATATAAATTATACAAAGCCTCCACTCCCTGTGGGCTGTAGAGTCTGTATCGTGCCTTGATTCCCCCAACTCTGCAAAGTGCAATGTAAAGATTAAGCTTGTCAATGCAGGTACCATGACCAAATTTTAAACATTCTAGTGCTGATTTTGGTCTTGAAAAATCAATGCGAATATTTCCATTTACAAATTTGAAAACGTCTTTTGCATATTCATAATCATCCTTTTTAAATGCACCCAAATTATTTGCCATTGCGATAATTTCAGGTTCTAACGGGTTGCATAAAAAAGTGGGTCTGAGATATCTTTCATTTGATTCGCAATATTTCATATCAGTTGAGAATTTGGGGATTTTGTAAGGAAGTGTCCTGGGTCTTAAAGATAGCGGCCCATCTGGGCAACCCTTGTTTGCATTTATTACCAAAAGAGGATGACGAAGGGCCAACATAATCAAAGTAGGAATTGTTCTACCAAATGTTTTCGCCCAATTTAAATCAAAAAAGTATCCTTTTTCTCGCCATTCCCTTAGAAAAACCATGCTGATTTAGCCCCCTTTTTGCTTTTCAACCTTGCTGAATTCTTTAGCTAATAATCCTCTCATAAGATTGGCGCATCCTTTTCCTTCGGCACCTTGCATTCTTGTAATGTCGGCATCAAGGACAGGCCCTGGCTTTCCGCATTCTGGACATTTTTCCAAAAGTCTCACGCGATCTCCAGTAATGATATAACCTGGATAACTAAAGGCAACAGGATCAAGGAAGGCAAATCTTCCCCAGGTGTTATACTCCACAATACCCTGGTTATCATCCAGAACCATGGGGTAAATCCATGGACTTAAATGTTTGTATCCTCCCTCACAGGATAGCGCCAATCCATTCATTTCTGACATACCATATACGTCAACATAAGATTTGTTCGGTATTCCTAGAGTTTCATTTACCATATCTGCAAATTCTGAAAGAGGTACTTTTCTATTTTCAAATATTTTCCAACCTCCCCCAGTGTATACAACACTATTGCTTTTTCCAAGATTTAGGTGAATTCCCCTATCCTTCATTTTGAGCATAATGCTATAAAGCTGGAAAGGTGGACTAATTATTATCGACTGTTCACCTTTTTTGTCTAAATCCTGAAGTAAATCTAGCATTTTTTCTTCACCCTTCTTCATTGCCTTGCCAAGAGCCCTTAGATATAATTTTTCTTTCAGACTTTTTGCTTGACCTGTAGACATAAGTCGGGCAATTGTCATACTTATCTCACGGTCAGTGAGGAAATGGCGTTTTGCCGGGTCAAATACCTTTCCTGCCTCCCCTAGCCATTTACCGATTGTAAGAAATGTATTTGGGGAACCGGGATATACATAATGAGGCTCATCTTCTAGTACTTCAGGTACACCTAGTAAGGTTTTTACAGCAGCATAATAAAATCTTTGAAAAGTAAGTTTATCCCTAAACATGAAACTATAATGACCAGTTGTCCCAGACGAATGATTGACTAGACCTTCCAATCTTTTCTCAGCCCACCTAAGAAATCCTTGTAAATCATTTCCTTGGTAATCATATTGTCCTATTTGTATTGTTGATATCTTTGTAAGCCAATCAAAAACAGCCTTTGGATTTTCTGAAGGATATTCTTTAAAGAAAGTATCAGGTAGCATTGGAATCTTATCAAAATCCTCCTCGCTACTTACAGAGTCTGGTGTAAAATTATATTCCTTGCAGAGATGATTATAAAAACGACTATTATTATAGTGATGATTTAATGATTCCTTGATGGCGTTAAAACGCATCTCTTTTATTTTATCTAAATCATAATAAAAGTAATCTTGTGTACCATAAATTATATGATCCACTGCTCTCCATTGTTCTCGCGGTAATCCAAACAGTTGATTGGTCCTTTTCCAGATGGCTACATTTTCTATATTTTCCATTTTTATACCTCTATGAGAGATAATTCACTATTAGCAATTGTTAAACATAAACACACCATTAATTATAAGTGTTGTGTAATGTGTCTATGGGAAACGCATTGATTGAACCCCTGGCATATTTATATAACTTATCTTATAAATAATCGATAATTGCCGAATACTTATCTTAAATATAGTAACAATTGTTGCTAATATACAGATTAATTCGCTCAATATTTATGGAGTCAACCTGTTTCTGTCTCTAGGGAAAAGAATGCATTCTCTTACGTTTTGAATATCAAGAAGCTCCATAATAAATCGTTCTATTCCAAATCCAAATCCACCGTGTGGGGGAATTCCATATCTAAACGCTTTTAGATAGGATTCAAATTGAGCTGCATCCAACCCACATGCTTTCATCCTTTTTTCAAGCAATTCTTTGTCATGAATACGTTGACTGCCAGACGACAACTCCATCCCTTTACATTCTAAATCAAAACCTCTGGATAATTTCTCTCCATCGGGCATTGTATAAAAGGGCTTTGATTCTAAAGGATATTTTGTAATAAAATAAAATTCATGTCCCTTTTTCTGCATTATGTCACCAAGAATTTTTTCTTGTTCGGTTGTCAAATCATCTCCCCATTTCACATCATAGCCGTTTTTGTTTAATAATTTTAAAACCTCATCATATGTAAGTCTAATAAATGGGAGATTTGGAAGATTTATTTCTCTTTTTAATATTGTTAATTCTTCTTTACATTCAGAGGCCTTTTTCCACATGTTGTAAACAAGATTCTCTAGGATTTTCATCACATCTTCTTCATTTTTTATAAAAGCCATTTCCACGTCGATGGCAGTGGATTCATTTAGATGTCTTCTGGTGTTATGTTCTTCTGCTCGAAAATACCAAGCGATTTCGTATACCCTATCTAATCCAGTTGCCATCAGGGTTTGTTTATACAATTGGGGTGATTGAGCTAAAAAAGCTTCCCTTTCAAAATATTTCAACCTGAAAACATCTGTCCCTCCTTCAGAGGAACTTGCTATAATTTTAGGTGTGTGAACCTCTATGAAATTTTCTGATCTTAGATAGTTATGAACAGAAGATATTATTTCATTTCTAATTTTAAAAAGTGCCTGTAATTCTGGTTTTCTTAAATCTATAAAACGATTGTCTAGACGAGTATCAAGTTCCGATTCTACTTTGTCAACAACACCAAGGGGAAGAGGTGTCTCGGCTAAAGAGAGGATCTTTACTTCTTCTGGAATTATTTCGTATCCGTTTCTTGCTTTGTCGCTCTGCTTGCAAAATCCGTACACGGATATTACTGATTCACGGGTAATGTTAACCAACATATCAAAAAGCTCGGGATGTTTCTTTTTAAAGGCAGTAATCTGTAAGGTCCCTAGTCTATCTCGAAGGATTACAAAGGCCAAGGAACCAATATTTCTTATATCTTCAACCCATCCTGCAACAGTAATATTTTTGCCGAAATAATCCTTTGTAACATCTTTGGAATAATGCGTTCTATATGTTTCCATGTTTTACCCATAATCAAAGAAGCGAATTTAGTCTTTTTGAAAGAAACCCAAGCACGTCTCTTAACATTTGGATATTGTCAAAGGATGAAATCATGTTCTGTAAATCAGCTTGATCGAAGTGTTTTAATCCCTTCACCCATCGTTCAATTGCAGGCAATGCTCTAACAACATTATCAACAATTGTTATATGTGCCATACGAGCAGTCCTTGAAATCGGATTTAAATCGATAGCAATAACTTTTTTCCCCATATTTCTGAATGCTTGACAACGATCTCCATCCTCGAGAGGTACAAGCACAACATCGGCAACATAAATACCTTCGTTGGAACATAGTCCCCTATCGTGAAGTAATCCTGGGATACTTGTATCGACATTTTCGCCATAAACTTGCTTCGCACCATTTTTTTTCAGTTCTTTTACTATGAGTCTTACTCTCTTTTGAGTGCGGTGAAATAAGTTTACTTCAAGTTTGGCGGGTACCGACTCTGCTAAAGTAACACAAGCTCTTGGAGAAAGTGCGGCGACATTTCCGTTAACTGATATTACCGGATTTTTTGCTAAAATTAACAATGCTGCAGCCACTCTTTCAGCATCATCGGCAAATGGAATTGTTTTTTCCCCTATCAAATAATCAAATGCCTCTCCCCGGCCATGGGCAATAAGTCCTGTTTCATGGGTAATTCCCTTTTTCACAGCCTTTGCTAGTTGTTCTCTTGTTTCTAAAGAAAAATAGCGTGGGTGACTTTTTGGTATTTCTTTCATTACCATTAAAAACGCTATTACATATTTTAATTTTGGTTAAATCGGTCGAGTTTTAACCGTACATATTTGGCTGAGGAACTTGGCCAGCTGAAACCATTGGTTTTGCCTGTTTGTGGAATTTTTGTAATTGTCTTTCAATACGTTCCGATTCTTCATAGAGCGGGGCAACGTTAATTTCTGTATCTGTTATCATTGCTATCACGTTGATCGCGGAGGCAGCGGCCTTTGCATCTGGGTAGTTTGGATGTGCTTCGGTGAGAATAGATATTACATCGAAATCAGATTGCTTTCCAAGATTCAATAAAACTCCGGAAACCCCTGCGATAATGCCATTTTTAAATTGAGGAATATTTTTAGATAATAAAAGCTCTCTTACTTGGCTAGTTGAACCTATTGCATATGCGTCAGAAATTTTTTCATCCTCGTCGTTTTTACCTTCTACCACCATGCCTTCTGGAGAAATGAGCAATTTACATTTCTTTTTTGCAGCCCAATCCATAATACTACATGAGATTGCATTAATCAGATTGGGTTTTGGTTTAAATTCGGATACAAAAACAACAATTTTTTCAGAGGACTTTGAATTACCTGCATATATTCTAACTGGAGATAAAGGCTCACCAGTGTGAACTACAGACAATGCAGGGAAATGTTCTGATTGAACACACCCAATCTGTTTCAGGTTTAACGCATCAATTAGATAATTTGCCGCGATAGTGCTTACAAGACCAATTGATGGAAAACCGGCAATAATGGTCGCCCCTTCTAGATCTATATCCACAAAATCGATAATTCTAATATCATCCAAGTGCATCACCATCTAACTTTACCATAATACAAGTTCTAGCATTTAAAATTAATTGGTAAACCAGTAGTTCCGAAAGTATTATATTACTTAGCCTTTTACAACTCCAAGAGGAACAAATTTGACTACTTTTCTGGATATACCTGCCCCATGGGCTATGTCCACAACGTTTCTTATGTCTTTATATGATTCTGGGGCTTCTTCAGCAGCCACTTTCAAACTTGCGGGATGCACATATATGCCCCTATTTTTCAGCCTGTTTACCACTTCATCGCCTCGCCATCTTCTAGTAGCTTCCTGTCTTGATAAAACCCGACCGGCTCCATGGCATGTTGATCCAAATGTTTCTTTAGCTTTGGTTGTTCCATGTAGCAGGTAACTTGCTGTACCCATGTCTCCCGGAATCAGTACAGGTTGACCGACATCACGATATTTAAGAGGCACCTCTGTTCTTTCCGGACCAAAAGATCTTGTTGCTCCTTTTCGATGAACATAAACCATTCTTTTTTTACCTTCAATCTCGTGCTCCTCAAGTTTTGCTATATTGTGACAAACATCATAAACAATATTCATGCCAAGATTCTCAGCTTTATCGTTAAGTACTTTCTCAAATGATTCCCTTACCCAATGTACTATCATCTGTCTGTTGCACCAAGCAAAATTTGCAGCGCAAGCCATTGCCTTGAAATAATTTTTACCCTCACTTGATTTTACTGGTGCACAGGCAAGTTGCCTATCTGGGAGCCATATGTTGTATTTTCTAACTGCCTGTTCTAAAATCCTAAGATGATCTGAGCAAACCTCATGTCCGAAACCCCTAGATCCAGTATGAATCATCACTACAATTTGACCGGTTCCGGTAATTCCAAAAATTTTAGCAATGTCAGTATCAAAGATTTCATCAACCTTTTGCAATTCTATAAAATGGTTTCCCGCACCTAAGGATCCAATTTGTGGAGAACCGCGCTGTTTTGCTTTTTCTGAAATTACAGTTGTATCAGCATAATCAAGGCAACCATTTTCCTCTAGGAATTCAAGATCTTCATCCCAACCGTATCCATGTTCTATTCCCCATTTTGCTCCGAGTGTCACCACATTATCCAATTCCTTAGTTGAAACCCTAATTTTTGCTTTTGAACCAAGTCCTGAAGGCACGTTTTTAAATATCTCATCAATAAGATTACGAATTTTTTGTTGATCGAGATCGCCAATTTCTAGGTTTGTTCTTACAAGGCGGACACCACAGTTAATGTCAAATCCAACACCACCGGGTGATATAACACCGGTTTCTGCATCAGTTGCTGCGACACCACCAATAGGAAAACCATATCCCCAGTGAATATCAGGCATTGCCATTGCTTTACCAACAATTCCCGGAAGAGTAGTCATGTTAGCAGTCTGTTCGGGTGCATTGTCAGCCCTAATTGATGATATCATTTTTTCATCAGCATAAATTATTGCTGATGTTTTCATATTCAAATTGTTTTTTTCTCCCTTATATGTACTAGGAATTTCATATCTAAAATCGTTAATTTTATTTAAAGGCCCGTTCCAACTCATTTTTACACGATTAACCTAATATTAACATTATTTATCATAGTTTTCCCTCATAACTATTAAATTAAGGTGAGACAATAAGGTGAGACAAAAACCATGTAAATTTAAAAATTTGAATAATCGTTTTATACTTTTTTTTTATTACAATTTCTTAATGCATGTAAAGATTTACATTGATGGTGAAAGAATTGGTTTAAATGAATTTGTTGAAAAATTTTTTGGTAACACAATTAATGGGGCTG
>JAFGPP010000047.1 GCA_016936135.1 Thermoplasmatota archaeon | reverse complement strand
TTATAATAAATGAAAAAAATAGGATAGAAGAATTGATTGTTTGTTTCAAAAATGGATCTGACGTCGAAAAGGGAACTTGCGCCCATGTTATGAAAATTGTTTCAGCAAATGATCAGGAAATTTTCAAACCATATATTTTTAATCTTATTGAATACATAAATTATAAAGCCCCCAGGGTAAAATGGGGCATTCCTGAAACAATAGGAAATTTAGCAAAAAAATACCCTAAAGAAGTTGGTGAAGCAATCCCCAAATTAATGCTTAACACAGCAGACAAAAGCACAGTAGTAAGATGGTGTGCAGCTTTTGCTTTAACGGAAATAGCAAAATATAATTTTGAAAAACAAAAAAAACTTATATCTGAAATAAAGGAACTTGTAAAAAAAGAAGATAATAAAGGAGTGAAAAACCTTTATCTTAGAGCTTTAAAAACATTTAAAGAGATATCATAGAATTAATTAAATTAAGGGAGGCAAAACTTTGTAAAACTAATTTGATGTTTTGCAACCCTCGACTGAATTGAAATATGAGGAGTTTTAGCCAAATAATGCGCCAAGACCTGCTGCAGCTTCCTCTTCGGAGACTTCCTCTTCCTCTTTTTCTTTCTTCTTCTCTTCTTTTTTGCCTTCTTCTTTTTTTGCCCCTTCAGCTTTGGCAGCCGGTGCAGCCGCGACAGGGACAGCAGCAGCATTTTTGATGGCTTCCTCGATGTCAACGCCTTCAAGGGATGCTGTCAATGCCTTTATTCTTGCATCTTCTGCTTTTACTCCCGCTGCAGTTAGTACTTTTTTGATATTTTCTTCTGTTATTTTTTTGCCTGCGGAGTGAAGAAGCATTGCGCTGTATATGTATTCCATTTCTTATTTTCCTCCATTAGCTTATGTTAACATCTTTTTTAAATCATCATCTACTGCATCTTTAGACTTAGATGCCAAGGCCAGCATGGCTCTATGAGTTTTTGCAAT
The DNA here is from genome assembly GCA_016936135.1 of Thermoplasmatota archaeon. GTDB lineage: Archaea > Thermoplasmatota > E2 > DHVEG-1 > DHVEG-1 > JAFGPP01. The sequence goes on along the minus strand of JAFGPP010000047.1, from coordinate 12,954 downwards.
TATATGCTTAACAGTTTCCTTGTTGATGATTCCAAGCTCCACTGCAAGACCAAAAGCGGCTTGATGTGCTTTAGTTATCAAAGGTGTAACAGTCTGTTTGTTTACCCAAGCAGTCTCTAAAGCAAGTGTTAGAGCATTGAAAGATGCTTGATGAATCTTTAATCTAAATTGGTCAATATCAATATCCAATACATCTGGTTTAAATAAGTTCCCATCCTCAAATACCGCATTTAGAGTAATTCCTAGTTTAATGGGAAAAATCTCAAGTCTAGTAAGCATCTGAGCTACATCTCTTGGGATTTTATCACCTTTATTTACCAAAACTTTGTCGCTCTTTATTACTACCTTACCTTCCTTGATTTGAGCAGGGATGCCTACTTTTTGTAATTCTCCAACAATTGGGCCGGGTTTAAAGGGAGTATCCCCAGCCTTAACTTCAATATCGATTGAGGCTATCTCGCCGCCTTTTGCTGGAGCCGTGGTTCTAGTTTGCCTCAGTTGCCCAAACAGTTTAAAAGGATTCATTTGCGTTGCAATAATTGCCGCTTGCCCGTCAACGTAATCTTTTAACTCAGAAATGCCTTTATTTTTCCCTTCTGCATTACTAATAGCTAAGTAGATCAATGAATTTTTAGATGATCTGATAGTAACATTTCCACGAAGATTGCTTCTCATTTTTTGCATCTGTGGTGCAGGTATACCTCCTATTTGGGCTATACCAACAACTTTGTTTTCAGTTATAAGTTTCGTAAGTTCCTCGAGTTCGTCGTGCTTCCATTTAGCTACGTGTGCCACAAGATCACCCTAGAACTATTTTCTCTGAAGGCCCCATAGTTGTTTTTATGTAAATAGAGCCTATATTCATTCGTCCGCGTTCTAACTTTGTTTCTAATCTCTTGATGATTGCAGAAATGTTGTCAGCAATGTTTTCACTTGACATATCCTGGCTTCCGACAATTGCATGAAACGTTTTATTTGTTTTTGAACGTAATTTTATAGTGCTTCTCAAATTTGAAACCATTCCGGCAATGTCTGCATTGGGTGGAACGGGTTTAGGCATTTTACCACGAGGGCCAAGCACGGTACCAAGAGTTCGACCGATTGTTGGCATTAGTGAGGCCTCTGCAATGAAAAAGATGTAACTGTCAGCAATCTTTTTAAAATTCTTTTTATTAGAAGATAAATCCCCGATTTCCTCTGGTTTGATTAATAGATCAATATCTTTTTTTGATTTAGCGGCTAGTTCACCACTTGCAAACAGAGCGATTTTGGCATCATCGCCCCTACCATGAGGTAAAATGATTTCCTCATCGATACGATTTTGAGGAATATTTAAGTCAACATTTTTTAGATTAAAAACTATGTCAATTCTCTGTTTGAATTTTCTGTCAAGCTTCTTGGATTCCTCCAAGACCTTATTTACAGCTTCAACTATCTTTTTATCCGCCATAGATATCAATCTGAGAGTATTTATTAATGCCCTTTACTCCATATGTATATGGAGATGTAGGTCTCGGGAATGACAATCCTATTTATAAAAGTTTGGTCAACTACGAACAAATTCTTTCGATAATCAGTTCAAGTAAATCCTCAGGATCCTTTGAACGTCGCAATTCTTTCTTGTTAATTACCGGAGTTCCCTCAATATTTGTCTTGTTTACTTCCTTATCTACGAAAACTACTGCGTGTTTTTCTGTAATCTTTGAGATACTGCTCACGATTTTTGCTTTTTTTATTAGTTTATCATCATATTGATGAACGCAGGTCAATAAAATTTCATCCCTGTCTTTGCTTACCGCCTCAAAGGGGCATCTTTCCATTGGGATAATTTTATATCCTAATTCTTTGAGAAGGTAAAAAATCTCTCTTTGTAATTCAATTATTTTTTCTTTCCCAAAATCCAAATTTTTGAGTTCCTCAATCTTAGATGTCGTAAAACTGAGTATGTCAATTGGCATGGTAATTGAAGTTCCGAGTAATTCCTCCATTCTTTCAGCAATTTCAACCCGGGCATTCATACCTTCTTCATAAAGTCTAACAGTTCTGCGAGAAACACTTACCGAACGAGCAAAAGACCCCAGAGATATGTTTAGATCGTGTCTCAATTTTATCAATCTTTCAGTGTTGATATTTACATAAAACCCGCCAGGACCCGCATAAATTTTAAGTGGATTTCCCTCCAAAAATAGATTTTTTAAGGTTTCTGAATTGACTGCCTGAATACCGCACCTATCGTACACTACCTCGTTTTCCAGTATTGCGGTACTGCTTCTTTCCCCCACCAGTATAGAATTACCTTTAAGTAGTTTTGATAGCAGTTTTAATTCCTGAGCAACTTCGTCTGATAAAGCATCTATATTTGTTAAAACTTTAATTATCAAAAGAGAATTATCCCTTCTTGCAATTAAATCAAAACTAACTGGACGCATTGAAAACAGTTTTGAGACGTAAAAACCAGCATTGGTTAATACCTCTCGAATCTCTTCTATCAGTTCAGAGCGGTTCATCTTTAGATACCTTAAGAAAGTATAAATATTTAATAATATCGGGAGCGACATGATTAGGATAGGTGTTGATGACACGGATTCAGTAAATGGCGGTTGCACAACATTTGTTGCACTAATGCTTATCAAAAAATTGCAACAAAAACAATTTGACACCATAGGATTTCCTAGATTAGTACGTTTAAATCCGAATATCCCTTGGAAAACAAGGGGAAACGGTGCAATTTCAATAAATGTAGGGGCAGGATGTGGCAAACGTTTAAAAATCGGAAATTTAGCAAAAAAAGATATATTTTCTTACGAAAGAGAAAATAGTGAATCCTTTGATAAAAAAGATTTTGAAAAAATTTTAAAAATTGTTGAAAAAACAGTAGAAAGTCTTGCCAAATTTGATGATGAAAATACCAATCCTGGTTTTGTTGTTTTAAATAAGCCGCTGTCTATTGACATTTACAAAAAAACGGTAAAGAAAGTTGTATGCCTAAATGAAATTAAGAAAATGTTGGACCCGATGGGTGCTTTTTACAAAGGTTACAAAAAATCTCGAGGTGTCATTGGAGCTGCTGCTGCAATATCTTGGGAGTCGACAGAAGATCGAACATATGAGTTTATAGCATATAGAGAAACCAAAAAATGGGGAACTAAAAGATATGTGGTTGAATCATCCGTAAAAGAAATGGATTCTAAATTTTGTTCAACTTTTGATAACTTTGACTATGTAAACAAACATAATAGAATTCTTCCAAGTTCTCCGTGTCCAATACTTTATGGAATCAGGGGTGACAATTACAACGAATTGGAATCTGCTTCTAAAATCGTTGAATCTGAACCTATCGATAGTTGGTTAATATTTGAAACAAATCAGGGAACAGATGATCATTTACAACAAAAAAATATAATCGATGTAAGACCTTTTGAATCTGTTATAGTTAAAGGAATAATTGACAATGTCCCAAAAACGATCAAAGGCGGTCATGTTTTTTTTGAAATTTGTGACAATAAAAAAAATGCAATCACATGCGCAGCATATGAACCAACAAAGCAATTCCGCAGAATCGTAAGAAATCTTAGACCAGGGGATATCATTGAGGTTTATGGAGGTGTCAGAACAAAACCTTTAACAATTAATTTAGAAAAAATTAAAATTATTAAACTTACTAGAATTTTTGAAAAAGAAGAAAACCCCATATGCCCTGACTGCAGAAAACACATGAAATCGGTTGGAGCTGGTCAGGGTTATAAATGTAGAATTTGTGGAAAAAAAAGTAACGAACCAATTGAAAAGGAAATAAAAAGGACGTTGACAAATGGTTTTTATGAAGTACCTGTTTGTGCAAGACGCCATCTCAGCAAACCATTGAAAAGAATGAAAATATGAGAAATCGGCTCAGATTAGCTCATCTAAAAAAAGTTGACTAATTCAGCCATGTGCATTTCTTCAATTTGCTCCCTATAATCGTTGATTTCTATAAATCCTACACTTTTTACATGGTATCGCCAATATTTGACAATTCCCATGAGTGTTACATAATGGATGCCTTCAACCTCCATTTTTACATCAAAAGAAATATTATCTTGTTTTGCTGTCAAACGAAGCGAGGTTGGGATATACTTTCCATTATTATATGTATAGTTATCATAGTTAAATTCAAGGTTTTCAGGTTCTATATTAACATATCCGCCGTTGTTAATATTTATTACTGCCAAAGGTTGTTCTTCCAATACAGTTGTCATTATATTTGACCAAGTTATCGTGTAGTTTTCCGAATTTATCTTACCCCAGAACCATCCCTCGTTTAACATAGCAAGCATTGTGACATCGTAATTGTGGTCATGGTAGCCAATTCCCTCAACTTCCATTCGGCTATCTCCTAAATCAATCCATCCTTCTACATATGCTCTAGGTGCTGCAACAACCCATTTACTTCCTGGAGTTTCCCCCTTCCAGCCTTTTGTTAGACTATGAAAGTTTAGACCGGTTTTTATATCACCAACTTCCAGAAATATATAGAAATCAAACAAACCTTCTTTTTCACCGGGATGTCCCCGGATTCCCATATTTTTATTAATCAATACAAACGGCTCCTCATCGGATGCATGAAACGATACAATATCAGAAACTTCTTTGTTGTGTGTTACAAGTTCCCCATCTTTGTAAACGTCCAATCGCGTGAAAACAAGAAAAATACTCTTATAAAAAACATCCATTATTCTGATACTTATTTGAATACTATAGCCGTTGTTAAATGCTGCATCAAAATACCACCATTCCGTAAAATGGAAGAAATCTGACCCGTGAAAGGCATCATCTTTTAGTGAAATATCCTCGGGTGTAAAATCAAACAATCTAGAAGAATCGTCTTTTGAGCCATCTAAAGAAAAATATCTTGCAAGATCTTTGAAAATATTTAATTTTGAAAGAATTCGAGTTTTTAATATCGAAGCCAAATCAAGCGGATTAAAATTGCTTTCTTTGTTTTTTAAAAATAAAGAACGGGATTCAACCATTGAGCTAACAGCTAATAGTATGAAGAGCATTACAACTAGGAATGAAGTGAATTTCCTCATTTAGAATCCTAATATAAATATTGAACTGATTATTTAAATATTTTTTGGCAAATTATAGATAATTGTGATCAAATTTTACAACAAATGATAAAAATTAACTAATATAACTGCAGTCTGACAATGAAAAAATCTTACAATCGTAATGCTTTTTAAGGAATTATTGCTACCTACTGGCTATATTGCTTAGTGCGGGTGTGGTGTAGCCTGGTATCACTTAAGCTTGCCAAGCTTATAACCCGGGTTCAAATCCCGGCGCCCGCATTCTGCGCGATTTGCAAGATATTCTACCAATTTTACTTCCAGAAAAGTACTGATGTTGATGTTAAATTCTTTTGCTTGTTTTACAATTTCTGAGTCTACTGAAAGGGTCAATTTATGCTTAACCATACGTATATAATACGTATTATAAGAATATAATGATTTTGCTCTTGATAGTAGATGACAAAGTTGATAGTCCCATTTTGTCCGGTACATAGATTTATATATGAGCCTCTAAGTTTGTCCGTAAAATGTCTAAAAAAGATTCAGAAGTTAGCAAACTTTTGGAGATGGCTATCAAAAGATACCAGTTTGATGTTGTCGGATGGACTAAATTCTGTACTGAAAATAAAATCTCTGTAAAAAAAGCTCTTCCAAGCGGTAAACCAGAATCCTTAGAATTGTTGCGAATACAAGATAAAATATCAAAGCCCCTTAGTATACCATCAATTCGGAAGATATACGATTCAAAAAGTAACTTTATCAAGTGGTTGGATGAAGAATATGTTAGAGATCAAGCTTTTTATGAGGCCATTCTCAAAAATCCTGGAAAATATAAACTTGGTTTAGAGGATGATTTGTTAAATGAAGAGATAGATAATTCAGCAAGAGAATATCTTGAGAAGATAAGAGCTAGGAGAGTAGAGGAAAAGTCTCTAATTCGAAACATATCTGATGAGAAATGGGATGTAATTAAAGTATCAAAATATCCAAAAGTACTATTGGGTCTTATGCTAGGTGCTTCAGAAGAGGACATTGTGAATAACTTTGGATTATATTTCGTCAATTTACTTAAAGCTCATTTTGCAGGTGGTAGAACTGCATTTTTATCATCATCTGGTCCAGAATATTGGCATGAAATAGATAAATGTAAAGCTGAATTAACATATTTTAAAGAAGAAGTAATTCGTCCCAGTTTAAATGCATTTAAAAGTAAAAAGATAAATTAAAAGATAACCTTTTGACAAAAACCATAATTTCAAGGAAATAGGAAAGACAATCTTGCTTTCCTTTTTCCAATTTGTTTAATTAATAAAAATAATGGCGTTAATTATTGGTTAATCAATTGTTCAATAATCAGAATTATTGCCTTTATAGTATTTTTTATTTTCCAATTCCTTTAGTTTTTCATCAACTTCTCTTAAATCGTAGTTAAAATCCTTTGAGCTTTTATTGTCATAGCCTTTTCGGCGCAACATCTCGTCAATTTCCTTTATTGCATTTTCATATTTTTCTTTCATTTCTCATCACCTGCTATTTTTTAGCATGGTACCATCTATCACTAATTATATTTAAAGTTAATCTGTTAAATTGTCAAAATGTAAAAAAACGATGATAGGAATTCTAATGGTATTTTACAAGCAATTAACCTAGTACATGTTTTTTTATCAAATATTCTATGAATTCCTTTTCTTTATCCGATCTCGGCACCAACGTTTTATCTTCCCCCATCAAAAAAGGTATATGAATTTTTAAAATATTATTTTTTCGCCTCAATCCAATTAACCAAATTCTTTCTGCATTGCAAGCAGACATGAAACTCACAAGGCTTTCCCCTACCAGTTACAGAATAATCTATTCGCACTACAGTATCAAATAAATCATCATAGTCTTTACCACACTTATCACAATTGATTTTCATGCCTTTTCCTATCTTAATAAGTTTAAACAGATTATCAACAACAATATTGTTGTTAATAAAATTAATTAAAAAAAAAAATCAAATCTCAATTTTAAAAATGGGAGGAAAAAGGGAGGTAGGTGGGGGAGAAGGAAATAACTAAATATCTTATAGGGGGCAATAGAGAATAGGCAAGTTGCTGGATCTTATCCTACCTCACCACCAATAAATCTGTGTGTAGCGATATTTAAAATTGTCGTGGAAAAATTTCAAAATGTGATAATGATATTACATATCACGGTATGGATTACAAATTTAATAGATATGATAATCAATTTAAAATAACGAAATGGTTTTCAATAGCCATACAATCCTAAAAATAGTTGTATACCATGCTTAAACAAGATTACGTTGGGAAACACTTTTGTATTATGGAGCATGAATAAATGATAAAATTGGATCTACATGTACATTCGCAATACTCTGAAGATGCAATGGGAACACCTAAAGAAATCATTAATGCATTAAAAAAAAAGGGAATTTGCGGGGCTGCAATCACCGATCATAATACTATAAGAGGCGGGCTTGCATCTTTGCAAGTTGCCCCAAAAGATTTCATAATTATTCCAGGAACAGAAATATCTACAAGTGAGGGACATATATTAGGATTAAATGTTAGTAACGATATTAAAAAACGACTTCCTCTCGAAGATACAGTTGAAGCTATTATTGATTCTGGCGGCATACCGGTGGTACCACATTTATTTAGAATGATGTCTGGAATAAAGGAACCTAAACTCAAACAGTTGCACGGAAAAATACCCGCGATAGAAGTTTTCAATGGTTGCAGTGTGCCGAAATCAAACCTTAAATCTGCAAATATCGCGAAAAAATATAATCTTGGCGGAACGGGAGGTAGTGACTCCCATCAGCCTGAATATGTAGGACTTGCCTATACGATCTTTGATTCCACCGATCTATCTCTTGACTCATTGATAACTGAAATAAAAAACAAAAGAACATGGGGAGAAGGAAAAACAATGCCTCTTAGATATCGCCAAGATAGAATGGTTAAATCGATAAAGCAATTTTTTCAAAGAGGTATGAGAAGAATATGAAATAATTTTATATTATGATAATTGATCTTATGGCAGCCAAGGAAAAGACATATTAATAAGCTAATTTACAATTAGAAGATAAAAATGGAAACTAATATCATAGATGAAACCAAAGCTAATTTTTTCAATTGTGCCTTCTGTAATAAAAATACTAACAAAAATAATATTACAAAAAATATCTGCCTTAATTGCATGGCATCAATTATAACAAGTATAGATATCAATCCAAATAAGGATTACCAAAAATTTATAGATTTTGCGTATAATGCCAAGAATAGACTATTGAGTGGAGAATCTGCAAATACTATTTTTAAAAATTTTCCTGAAGGATTTGAAGATTGGTTACAGGAAAATTTTATGAAAGCTGGCTTTGGAATAATTTCAAAAATAAAATGAGTTTTTTAACTCAATTTATTGTATTTAAGAAAATTTTTCGTCGAATTTTCCTTCATCAATTGCTTTCTGGATTTCCCGTGGTTTTTTACCTTCGACATTGACGCCAATGGAAACACAGGTACCTATGATTTCCTTAGTTTTTTTCTTTAAATCCTTTCCCAGAAGGTTTTGATCCTTCATTTTTGCCACTTTTATTGCCTGGTCAATTGATAAATTACCAATTTTATGAGTCGATGGTGCGCCCGAACCTTTTTCTGAACCGATTTCTTTTAAAATCAGTGATGCTGCAGGTGGTGTTCCAACTTCAATTTGAAAGTTTTTTGTTTTTGGATCAATAATCACCTTGACCGGAACCTTCATTCCTACAAAGTTTTTTGTTTTCTCGTTAATAGTGTTAATGACTTGCATAATGTTTACACCAAGTGGACCCAGTGCCGGTCCCAAAGGTGGACCTGCGGATGCTTTTCCTCCATCAACCAATGCCTCAACTTTTTCCGCCATTAGTAATTATCCCTCCTTGCTTTTCTTTTCTTCTTCTTTTCTTTTCACCACGCGTACTTGTTCACCACGAACAGTTATAGGAATCGGAACTACAGATTCAAAAAGTTCAACTGTAATTTCCTCTTTAGCGTCATCAATATGGGTGACCTTTGCGGTCTCACCTCTAAATGGACCTGCAATCATTTCTACAACATCACCTTCAGCAATTTTTGCAACAGCTGATGCTGGAACCAGAAAATGTTCTATTTCACTAATAGGGATGTCTCCATCCAATATGTTTCTTGCGTAAGAAACGGTTTTTATCATTTCCTTAATTCTTTCTTTATCATATGATTCCAAAAATACATACCCGCGAAGTTCTGGAGTAACAAGAATGGATGGAATTTGAATTTTTGATTTATCTACCCGGCTTTTTATAAGATCTGCAGCATTTTGCTCTTTTCCAACCTGAGTTTTTATAGAGAAGATTTTTGGTTTTTCCTCCTCCAAGTTATCGTCGAAGTCTGGCATAAGTTACACCTTTTATATCCAACCGAGTAATTCAGCGATCCATGGAGCAAGCTGGGTTATGGCAAGATAAATAACAAACCCCACTCCACCGATCAATAAAATACCAAGTCCTGTAATTTTTGAGGTTTTTGAGAATTCCTCATCGGTTGGTTTTCTAGTCATTTTCAGAACTCTTCCATATTTTCCTTTTCCTATCCTTTTTTGCCTTGCCTCAATGTTATGTTGCAAATCCCAGGCTCTTTGAATGATGCCTTTTTTTTCGTTGTCCGAATCGAAGAGTTTCACTATATACACCTCAAATAATCAACTGGTCAAATAAGTAGGTATATATAAAGAATTTGGACGATTCTTATATCTTTAAAATTTTTCATTACTAACTTAGTACCTCGGATTTGAAAAATATGAAAAAGGAATTATGGTTTTTTAAGCCACAAAATCAATACCATATTCCTTATTTTCAAAAGCCTTGTGTGAAGGGCCAAGTATTTGCTTTGATTTAACTCCTGTAATTACCAGCATTGCACGAATGTTGCGTTTCAATTCCGGATCTATTGTAGTTCCCCAAATGATTCTTGCATTTGGATCAACTCGCGAGTATATTTCTTCAACAACTCTTTCGGCCTCGCTAATAGTCATATCTTCTCCACCTGTAACATTTACCAGTGCTCCAGTTGCCTCCGAGATATCTACCTCAAGTAAAGGAGAATTCAAAGCTTCTACAACTGCATTAACTGCTTTGTTTTCGCCTTCTGATTCTCCAAGACCAATCATAGCAACTCCTCCACGTTTCATCACTGTTTTCAGATCAGCAAAATCTAGGTTTACAAGTCCAGGTTTTGTAATCATTTCCGTAATTCCCTTTATCGACCGCATCAAAACTTCATCTGCAACCTTAAATGCAGCGTTTAACGATAAATTTGGAACTACATCAAGTAGCTTATCATTAGGTATAACAATTACAGTATCGCAAGTTTCTCTAAGTCTTTTTAATCCTGATTCAGCATTTTCCATTCGAATTAAACCTTCGACACTAAATGGTAATGTAACTACACCGATTGTTAAAGCCCCAGTTTCTTTAGCAATTTGGGCAATCACCGGTGCCGAACCTGTTCCCGTTCCACCACCAAGACCACAGGTCACAAAAACCATATCGGCATGGCCCAATGCCTCTCTAATATCCCTTTCACTCTCGCGGGCGGCTTCTTCACCAATCTGAGGAAGTGACCCAGCTCCAAGTCCATGAGTAAGATGTCTTCCAATGAGCACCTTGCGAGGTACATGAGCAAGTAATAAATGTTGAGCATCAGTGTTTACTGCCAAAAGATCTGCTCCAGAAATATTGCTGTCTATACATCTTGAGATAGTATTTGTACCTGCACCACCACAACCAATAACCTTTATTGTGGTTGTAAGTCCTGCCAAAACCTCTTCCAATTCGCGATCTGCAGCACTGCGAGTAAATGAACCCTTCATTTCATCTTTATTAGTAGTAATTTTTTCCCCAGTTTTTTTTACCAATTTTTTATTCTTTTCATTAGCAACAACATCTTCAATAATTTTTTTCATCTAAATCACCATCATTCCCTCACAACATAGTCCCCACTAATCGAGAATAATAATATATTTTCCAATTAATGTAAAGGAATTTTAATTATTAAACATTTCCTTTACATTTCTAAATTATATCCAAAGAAAAATCAATGCTTTTGATGCTATGTGTAATGCAACCTAAAGATATACGATCCGCAAAAATAGCATATTCAATAATATTATTTTGATTGATTCCCCCAGATACTTCTATTAGTATATTTTCATCTACCTGACGAATTTGTTTGGCTAAAAATTCAGCAGATTTTGGATCTAAATTATCGATTAAAATTGCATCCACGCCCATCTTTGCAGCTGCTAAAGCATCGGTTTCATTTTCAACTTCAACTTCAATTATTTTGTCTGTTACATAGTTTTTTACTTTATTTATTGCTTCAACGATTGATCCTGTAGCCTTTATGTGATTGTCTTTGATTAAAACTGCATCATAAAGTCCGTATCTGTGCGGCTCTCCTCCCCCCATCATTACTGCCTTTTTTTCATACTTACGAAATCCAGGAGTAGTCTTCCTTGTTGCAGCTATTCTAACTTTAGGATTTATTTTTTGACATTTATCAACAAGAATTCTTGTTTCTGTTGCTATTCCACTCATTCTGCTGATAAAATTAAGAGCCAATCGTTCCCCTGTTAAAATCGACTTTAGAGAACCCTGTACTTTTACCACAACAGAATTTTTAAAAATTCTATCGCTGTCTTTTGCCATCAATTTTACATTTGATCCAGTCTTCTCGAAAACTTGCTTTGCCTCTGATAATCCTGCAACTACACAATCCTGTCTTGAAATGATATGCCCACATCCATTCTCTTCTGTAAATATGGAATTAGAGGTAATATCTCCTTCTTTTCCAAGGTCTTCTAACAAATATCTGTCTATATCGTCCATAATAATACTTTTTATATACAATTATTGTTTTAATTTTTTGGGACCGAAATGAATCTTGGAATAATTGGCTGTGGTGCAATTGGAACTGATGTAGCAAAGGTTGCAGATACTTTAGATGAAATTCAAAATATTTTCCTTTATGATATTGATAAGGCAAGGGCCAATGATTTAAAAAAATTACTTAAGAAAGCTGTTGTTGAAACGTTTAACGAGTTTATAAAAAAGGTAGATGTTGTATTTGAAGCAGCCTCGCAAAAGGCGGTTGAAGACTATGCAGAGGAAATACTTCAAAATGGTGTCGATTTAATTATCATGAGCATCGGAAGTCTTTTTAACGACAAGTTTTTGTTAAAATTGGAAGATATTGCCAGAAAAAAGAAATGCAAAATATATCTGCCTTCGGGAGCAGTTTGCGGAATAGACGGTGTGTTATCGGCAAGTATTGATACAATTGATGAAGTTACCCTTGTTACTACAAAATCCCCAAAATCTTTAGGCAAAAGCTATTACAAAAGAACAGTGATATTTGAAGGAAATGCTCGCGAGGCGGTTAAAAGGTTTCCTCAAAATATTAATGTTGCTGCAAGCTTGTCTTTGGCAGGAGTTGGTTTTGATAGAACCAACGTTAAAATTGTAGCAGACCCGGTAGCCACTAGGATAAGTCACAAGATCCTTGCTCATGGAAAATTTGGTCGATTAAGAGCAGAGGTTGAAAATATGCCTAACCCGAACAACCCAAAATCAAGTTATATGGCATCTCTTTCTGCAATAGCTACTTTGAAAAGAATAATTAATCCAATTCAAATTGGCGCATAGTTAAGTATTAATGTTTACATTGAAAAGGTGTAAAGATAAAACAAATGTTTAAATACAATGATTTTAGACATTTATTTTTTATCCTAAGAGCTTGTCTGAGAAATCAAATTTTTTGATGTAACAATTAATTGGATTGGCTATCTCGCAGCCAATCTCCATCGGGTTGAAAGA
>JAFGPP010000046.1 GCA_016936135.1 Thermoplasmatota archaeon | reverse complement strand
TTTTGGGGCGTATTTCGTAAAACGAAATGCGCCGCTTGAAAAGGTGTTGTGTTTGCCCCACCCTCCCGTGCGCACACAACAGGATTGCTCCCTTTTATAAATTGACGAAACGCTAAAAAATTCATATACTAACTATAGATGATAAAACTTTTAATCTCTTATCTTTATCATAGTAAAACTATACGATAATGTCAAAACAAGAATCAACAATCGGTGAAAATATAAAAAAATACCGGCAGAAGCTCGGTATTTCTCAAGATCTCCTCTCAAAAAGAGCAAATCTTGCTTTTCATACGATTGCCAAAATAGAGGCGGGTTCAACGCCCAATCCCCGCATAGAAACAGTTAAAAAAATTGCGGACGCTTTGGGTGTGTCGCTTGATGATTTAATGAAATAAAAACATGGCAAAGCTAAAAGATATTCCACAAATTGATAGGCCAAGAGAAAGGTTTTTAGAAAAAGGCTCGGATGCGCTTTCAAAAAGTGAGCTTTTAGCGATTTTGCTTGGCAGTGGAATAAAAGGCAAAAATGTAAAACAAGTTTCTGAACAAATCATCAGGAAATTTAGCAACAAATTTTTAGATATTACCGTTGATGATCTTTTGGAAATTCCTGGAATTGGAAAAGCAAAGGCATTGCAAATTGTTTCAGCTCTTGCTTTGGTAAAAAGATTTTATGAAGAACTTGGCCCAAAAGACAATATTGTTTTGTCCGCACAAGACGCAGTTTCCCTAACTTCTGAAATCAGAGATAAGAAAAAAGAATATTTAGTCTGTCTTTATCTGAATGCTCGAAATTCTTTGTTGAAAAAAGAAATTATTTCAATCGGAACGCTTGATAAAAGTTTAATTCACCCGCGAGAAATATTTGGTCCGGCCGTTGAATTAAGAGCGGCAGGAGTCGTGCTTTTACATAATCACCCGTCTGGCGATGTTGAGCCAAGCAAGCAGGATATTGAGGTAATCAATAAAATTCTTGAGGCTGGAAAAATTATGGGGGTGAATGTTATTGATTTTATTATTGTTAGTGAAAAAGACTTACACAGCGTTTTTCAATCATCACAGAAAGAAGTCACGCACTATGTATCTGACGGCGTACAGCATTCACTCTTTGACCTACTTGAAACCGAACAGCAAACCTATACTCCAACAATAAAAAAAATACACAAAGTATATTTTTATCCTGAAAGCAGAGCAAAGTCGGGCCGTTTTCAATTACAGAATAGGCGCTATTTAGGCAATAAATATAAACTGCTTGGATTTATTGAAGATATTGTAAACGAAAAATGCAATGGCTTTAGTGTTTTTTGCGATATCTTTGCGGGGACGGGAGTTGTCGCAGAACGCTTTAATGAGGAAAATATCAAAGTTATTGCCAATGATTTTTTAGCTAGCAATTTTATACCACTCAAAGCATTTTTAGGAATTTCAAAAATAGATTTTGAGGAGATAGAGCGCAAAATAAACTTACTCAATGAATTAAAAACAACAAATGATAATTATTTTTCTGAAAAGTTTGGCAACACATATTTTACTCTAGAAAATGCAAGAAAAATTGGCGCAATCAGAGAAAAGATAGATGAATTAAGCAACGATGAAAACGAGAAGGCAGTCTTAATTGCCTCGTTACTTTATGCGGTAGATAAAGTGGCAAATACTGTGGGACATTATGACGCTTTCCGTAAAAAATTAGACACAGTGCAACCTTTACGGCTTTTAGTGCCTGACTTTGAGGCGCAAAACAATATAAATAACGAAATATACAAAGAAGATGCCAATCAACTTATCAGAAAAATCAATTGCGATGTTCTATATATTGATCCGCCCTACAATTCACGCCAGTATTCAGATGCTTACCACCTTTTAGAAAATCTTGCTACTTGGGAAAAGCCGATTGTTCACGGCAAGGCGAAAAAAATGGATCGTTCGCATATCAAAAGCAATTACTGCTTGCAATCTGCGGCCAAAGCCTTCGCTGATTTAATTGCAAACGCAAATTGCAAACATATATTGTTGTCCTACAATAATACCGGCGAATCTAAAGACGGCAGATCAAACGCCAGAATTAGCGATGAGCAAATAGTAAATATTTTAAAATCTCGCGGTGATGTAGATATTTTTGAAAGAGATTACAAAGCTTTTACAACAGGTAAAAGCGACACTGACGGACACACCGAGAGAGTTTTTTATTGTAAAGTCACAAAATAATTATGAAAAAACCCTGGTCAATTTCAACAACTGTTAGAAACCCCGAAAGATTACGGGATTTCCTTGCCGTCCTCAAACAATTAGAGGGACAGCCGTTTAATTCTGAAAATCAGATAAAATATCAGATTCTATTGATTCAGAATAAACTTTATAAGCCAACCGATTTAACAAAGGAACAAGAAGAATATTTTAATGATATTGAAAGAGAAATGCCTTTTGATATAGCAAAAGAAATTTTTGATGCCCAAAATTACGAAGATCCAGCAATGCGTGGTAGAAATTCTGTTGCGCCTATGAACAAAATGGGATTGTGCATTGCAAAAAATTCGGCAGAAGGTGTAAAAATTACGCCTTTGGGCGAATATCTTCTTTCGGAAGATTATGACTTGGGAAAATTATTTTTCATTCACTTTCTAAAGTGGCAACTGCCAAATCCAGCAAGTAGAACATTTTCAGAAAATGACGGCTTTAATATCAAGCCATTTATCGGAAGTTTACATTTGATTAACGAGGTAAATAAACTTTGGGTCAAAGCAGGAAATGAGCCTATTGGGATAAGCAAAGATGAATTTTCTCTATTTGCTCCAACACTTATTGATTATAAAAATATCAAACAACAAGCAAAAAGGTTAATTGAATATCGCACGGGTATCCGTTCGCAAAAAGATGACAAGAGTAAAAAGAAATTTAGAGTTGCTTTCAGGAAAGAATTCGCAAAGTCATTTTTGGAAACGAGCAAGAGTGGCGAAATAGAAAAACTTTTGAAAAATCTAAAAGATTATGGGGATAACACCATTAGATATTTCAGGCTAACAAGGTTTCTGCACATTAGAGGCGGCGGATTTTATGTTGATTTGGAGCCAAGGCGGGCAATTGAATTGAAAAAATTACTTGCGACTGACAACGCCGCTCCTTTGGAATTTGAAAATGCCGATCAATACATAGAATATCTTGCTGACCTCAAACAGCCGGTATTGCCGTGGGAAACAAAAGTAGAATTAGAAAAAATAGCCATTAGCCTCAGTAATGATGTTCAAAATTATATCAAAGACTTAGAATCAAAGGTAGAAAAAATTCCTGCTTTTGCATTTCAAAAAATAGATAAACTGGAAACGGAGAAGTTAAAACAATACATCGAGGAATTGCGAGCTTATAGGCGCAAATTGCAAGAGCTGGAAACACATTTTGAATCTCAAGACACATCAAAAATTCAAGAATATATTGATGCACTCAAAAACATACACCGGTCCGAAA
This sequence comes from Thermoplasmatota archaeon, assembly GCA_016936135.1. Classification (GTDB taxonomy): domain Archaea; phylum Thermoplasmatota; class E2; order DHVEG-1; family DHVEG-1; genus JAFGPP01. The sequence continues at coordinate 731 of JAFGPP010000046.1, read as the reverse complement.
ACAAGAAAAGTATTGAACTTGAAAAGTTATCTGCCCTTGCCCTTAATGCTCTAAACGATGCCCTTGAGATAAAACCCAACTATCCCGTTGGAGATGACAACGAGCCCACATTTACTGCTCCCGCTAATAAACCGGATATTGAATGCTTCTACGAAAAATTTAATTCAGTTTGCGAAGTCACCATGCTAACAGATCGATCTCAATGGTATAACGAGGGACAACCTGTTATGCGCCATGTTCGCGAATTTGAAGAAACGCACGCTGAAAAATCCACTTATTGTCTTTTTATCGCTCCACGACTTCATCAAGACACCATTGAAACATTTTGGATGTCCATAAAATACGGCTATAAGGGCGCAACTCAAAGGATTGTTCCTTTGTCTATTTCTCAATTCATCAGACTATTGGAGAGTCTTTTGGAAATTAAAAAACAAGGTAAGCAGTTTACTCATGACGAACTTCTGAATTTATATGAACAGATTTTGAATTTAACAAGCCATGTGGCCCATTCCGAAGAATGGATTGATCAAATACCGGATGCGATTACTTCATGGCAAAAATCAATTTTAGTAAGGCAATAACTATGAAGACCAACACCATTTACACAGGCGATTGTATAAAGATATTAAATGAAAAGATTGACGAAAAATCAGTTGAGTTGGTTTTTGCCGATCCGCCTTACAATCTTTCGGGAAACGGTTTGAAATGGAAAGGTAATAAAACTGGCGGTG
>JAFGPP010000045.1 GCA_016936135.1 Thermoplasmatota archaeon | reverse complement strand
GTCATCTGGTTCACAACCACAATCGGATGATGTTATTTCAATTTTGTTTAGTTGGTTACTACTTTCCTTTAATTTACCATGATTATTAAATTTATTTTTTAAAAACCAATCAAAAGTTGATTGATTTATTTTAGATAGTATATTTTTATACCTGATATCCTCCTCAGACAAATCAAGAAAATCTGGACAATTCAAATTGTCAGAAATTTCCGTGAGCCAATAATACAATGCTACAAATGGATACATGAAAGATTCTGGAATTGGTAAAAAATTTTCTCCAATAATTAATATCGATAAAAATGTAAATAAATGCAATCTTGTCAAGAATATTGCTGTACAAATCAATCTAGGATAAGATTCATTTTGCTTAAAATCTACAAGACTTTCAATATCATTTTTTAATAAAAAATCGTTAGTTTTTTTATTTTCCAATATAGACGTTACTATATTCCCTTCTGTAAATTTTAAATCTGCATTTACAGCTGGATAAAAAGCAATACCAATGAACAATAAGACAATTCCAATTGACATTGATTTTTTTTTTCATACTGGTTCCCCCCTATATATTGTAAACGTATTGTATTTCTTAAAATTTTCGTATAAGTATAATATTTATTTTTTCCCTCTTTATTACAATAAAAATCTTTATTTAACTTTTTCAATAATAATAACACTTTTTTAACATCACCATCCTCTTAAATTCAAAAGATAAAAGAGAATGAATAAGAAGAATTATTTTCAAATTCAAACTCACTAATTTCCTTAAATATATCTGGAGAATTGCGATACCACAAAGTATGAATATCCTTTTCCTATTGCGGTCTTAATATTAAAGGGGGTTATTGATTGGCAAAATTGGAGACAAAAAAAATACTTGTTACAGGTTCTGTTGGTCAAATCGGATCCGAATTAACGTTGGCCCTTAGGAGGAAATATGGGAATGATAACGTAGTGGCCACCGGTAGAAAAACTAAACCAAGTGAGATTCTATTGAATTCAGGACCTTTCGAATTTATTGATATAACAGATAGAAAAAGTGTTGAAAAGGTTGTAAAAGAATACAATATTGACACGATCTATAATATGGCTGCTATTCTCTCAGCAGTGGGTGAAGAAAAACCACTTCTATGTTGGGATGTGAATATCAACGGTTTGTATAATATTTTGGAAATTGCGAGGGAATTTGAAATGGCCAAGGTTTTTGTCCCAAGTTCCATAGCTGCATTTGGGCCAGAAACGCCGCAAGAAAACACTCCACAAGAAACCATATTAAAACCAAAAACAATGTATGGTGTAACTAAAGTAGCAGGTGAACTTCTTGGAGACTATTATTTTAAGCGTTTTGGACTAGACGTCCGAGGAGTTCGTTATCCGGGAATAATTAGCAGCGAAACATTACCTGGTGGTGGAACTACAGATTATGCTGTAGAAATATTTTATGAGGCAATAAAAAACAAAAAATACACATGTTTTGTAAAGAAAGATACAGTATTGCCAATGATGTACATGCCCGATTGTATTAAAGGAACCATTGATTTAATGGAAACGGACATTAAAAACCTCAAGCACCACTGTGATTTTAACATGGCTTCTATGAGTTTTTCTGCAGAAGAACTTGCAAACGAAATAAAAAAACATATACCTGATTTTGTTTGTAAATATAAACCGGACTTCAGACAGGCTATTGCAGATACGTGGCCAAAGACAATCAATGATATCTCTGCAAGAAAAGAATGGGGTTGGAAGCCAAAATACAATATATCTACCATGACAAAGGATATGCTAGATAAATTGGGTAAAAGATACGAACAAGGTACACTTTAGACTCAGCTTTCAGTTGTTAGCAAAACATTTATTTACATAGTTTTATTCTTTCGTTTGGTATTAGGTGGGACGATAATGGCAGAATTAGAAGAGATTAGAAAGTTGGAGGAGATTAGGGAATTTATGGGGGAAGGAAATATTGAAACAATAAGATATTATCTTGGTGATGAGGCAGATTATCTTTTAAATCATACGTGTGGAAAAATTGAAAAAGAAAATATTTACCTCCCAGGGCCCGATTTTATTGACCGTGTATTCGAAGATTCTGATAGATCAACCCAAGTGTTGAGAAATCTTAGAGCAATATATAATCACGGTAGGCTAAAAAACACAGGATATCTATCGATTCTTCCTGTTGATCAAGGAATTGAACATTCGGCTGCCGCGTCCTTTACTCCAAATCCACAATATTTCGATCCTGAAAATATTGTAAAACTGGCAATTAAGGGTGGGTGCAACGCGGTCGCTTCTACCTTGGGAGTTCTTGGCGCGGTATCAAGAAAATATGCTCATAGATTGCCGTTCATTGTAAAAATTAATCATAATCAATTGCTTACCTATCCAAATAAATATGATCAAATAATGTTTGCTGGTGTTGAGCAAGCGTGGGATATGGGAGCAGCTGCAATTGGATGTACAATCTACTATGGATCAGAAGAATCAAATAGACAAATACAAGAGGTCAGTCAAGCATTTAAATATGCTCATGAGCTTGGAATGGCTACGATTCTTTGGTGTTATTTGAGAAATCCATCATTTAAAATTGAAGGTCAAGATTATCATACGGCTGCAGATCTCACTGGTCAAGCAAATCATCTTGGAGTGACAATCGAGGCAGACATTGTAAAACAAAAACAACCTACGATAAATAGAGGATACGAAGTATTAAATCGAGGTGGTGCAAAGTTTGGTAAAATGGATTACAGGGCATATAATGATTTATGTACGGATCACCCTATAGATCTTACTAGATATCAAGTTGCAAATTGTTACATGGGTAGAATCGGGCTGATCAATTCTGGCGGTGCTTCTGGTGAAAATGATTTTGCTCAGGCTGTCAGAACTGCAGTAATAAATAAGAGAGCAGGTGGAACAGGTCTTATTTCGGGTAGAAAGGCTTTTCAGAAACCAATGGATGAAGGAGTCAGGCTTTTAAATGCGATTCAAGATGTTTATCTATGTAATGATGTAACGATAGCGTAAATTACTTTTTACCCTATCTTTTTTTTATTTTAATGGATAATTTTATTATTATATCTTTGATTACATCAAAGGATGCATCTTTCCTTTATTAATAGGAGGGAATGTTTTGACAAAGGTAACCGCACAAGAACTGGCAAAAAAGCAAAAGGAAATCTCTGTTGCAGAGTTTTTTGAACGAAATAAACACATACTTGGATTTGGAAATCAAACAAGAGCTCTACTTACAAGTGTCAAGGAGGGAGTCGACAATAGTCTTGATTCATGCGAAGAGGCTGGAATTTTACCTGACATTTATGTCGAGATTAATAATCACGAAGATGGCGAATGTAAGGTCATAATTGAAGATAATGGTCCTGGAATAATTAATCAACAAATACCTCACATTTTTGGTAGGTTGCTTTATGGATCCAGATTTCATGCTATTAGGCAAAGTAGAGGACAGCAGGGAATTGGGATTTCTGCAGTTATCCTATACGGACAGCTTACCACAGGCAAACATGCAAAAATCCAATCTAAAATCGAGGAAGGTAGACCGGTTACAGTTGTTGAGCTAGCTATAGACACAAACAAAAATCGTGCGGAGGTCATCAGTCGAAAGACAGATCATTGGGATAAACCCTCTGGAACCAGAGTCGAAGTTAGCGTTGTGGCTGATTATAAACGTGGAAGACGATTCGTATATGATTATCTTCAAAGTACCTCCATAGTTAATCCACACGCTCAAATCACTTTTAAAGAACATGACGGTACGGTGCATGTTTTCGAAAGAACGTCTGAAGTCATTCCAAAAAAATCGATTGAAATTAAACCCCATCCCTATGGTGTAGAACTGGGTACACTTATAAAAATGGCTAAGAACACCAAAAGCCGTAAACTTTCATCTTTTATCAAATCAGAATTTAGCAGTATGGGTGATAGAACTACAATTGCAGCATGTGAAAAGGCGGGTCTTGACAGAGATCTCAATCCTCGTAATATGACCCGGGAACAGTTTTTGGCTTTGCACAAGGCATTTCAGGAAATTAAGATCATGGCACCATCGATGGATTGTCTATCTCCTATTGGTGAAACATTAATTAAAAGAAGTCTGAAACACGAAACCAAGGAAATTTCACCTGAATTTATTATCACTGCATCCCGTCCACCTTCCGTTTATTCAGGAAATCCATTTCAAATTGAGGCGGGACTTGTTTATGGTGGTACATTACCAAAGGATACGCCAGTACAGATTATGAGATTTGCTAATCGAGTTCCTCTATTGTATCAGCAGGGTGGATGTGTAACGACATCCGCTATTTCTTCTATTGATTGGCGCAGGTATGGATTAGATCAGCCTTCTGGGAAGGGAATTCCGTCAGGTCCTGCAATATTTTTGGTTCACGTCTCCTCGACGCAAATTCCATTTACTTCAGAAAGTAAGGAAGCAATTGCAGATGTTCCAGAAATTGAAAATGAAGTAAAGCTTGCTTTTAGAGAATGCGCACGAAAAGTACAAAAACACATTTATAAAAAGGTCAGACGTCAAAAGACGAGAGAAAAATTTGACCTAATTACTAAAATATTGCCAGAAATTGCGAAAAAATCAGCAAAAATGCTTGAAAAACCTGTGCCAATGTTGGATGAAATAATTACAAAAATAATGGATGTTGTTTGGATAGAAGATATTATCGAATATGAAAAAATAAAACGTACCCCTCTACAAACCACACTCGTTGGTGAAAACTTAGATGGTCAGCAACAAACAGGAATCATTACTAAGAGTAAAATTTTAGTTGCAAATTATAAACGGACACCCCAGCAATTCAACCTTTATGCATTGATTCCAGAAGATGCAGTTGTTGGAACAGTTGAGCCTAAACCCATCAAAATTACAAACAATTACATAAAGTGGAAATTAAATACGATTCCTCCAGCAAAAAAGGTTGATGTAAGTTTTGAGTTAGCAGGTCTTGATAAGGGAGATTTTGATGAAAATGACCTCTACGTGGAACAAATTAATCCAGCGTATGTAATTGGTGCTGACAAATGGGAGGGTGATTGATTATGGTTGAAAAAGATTATTCTAAAGTAATTACAAAAATCGATTCAATTGCTGAAAAAATATATCGTGATTTTGAAAAAGCCACTATTCCTTTTGTAAACCTGCCGACCAGAACCAAATCAAATATTTTGTTTGATAATAAGTTAAATGTTTGGAAATATGGTAAAAATACTACAGAAAGATCAGCGAAATCCCTTGATGGAGCTTATATGCTTCTACGAACCATTTATATGACTGATTTTATAAAAGAAATGATCAATATAAAAAAATCCTCTACACTAAGAGAAATGTATTATATTTCTGAGGGCTGGGATCTTGCTAAATTTGGTTCACAGCAGGAATCAAATCTTCTTGCTGAAGATTTGGAGGTTATCACAAATTGTATGAGAGAGGATTTTAAATTAAGACCTGAGGAGGATGGAGCAAGAGTAATTGGTAACCTTATTATTGAAGAGGTAACCAGAAATAACAAAAAAAAGAGAATTCACTGTCAGGATGATGTCGGAGATGCTGGTTACTCGATTCCTTATAATGTCGAAAAAGAAAAAATAAACTTTAAAGGTGTTGATGCTGACTTTATTATTGCAATTGAAACGGGTGGTATGTTTGATAGGCTTGTGGAAAACGAGTTTGATACCTCACACCGGGCCATACTTGTCCATCTAAAGGGACAACCAGCCAGATCAACTAGAAGATTTATTAAAAGACTTAGCTGTGAGAAAAATATTCCAGTTTTGGTATTTACAGATTGCGATCCCTGGAGCTTCAGAATATTTGCCAGTGTCGCGTACGGCGCCATTAAAACCGCGCATATCTCTGAGTATTTGGCAACTCCGTCATCCCAGTATCTAGGTGTAACTCCCTCCGACATAGAGAATTATAAACTTCCAACAGATTCCTTGACAACTGAGGACATAAACGCTTTAAAAAGTGAACTCACCGACCCACGTTTTAAGGATTCGTTTTGGAAAGGTGAAATTAAACTTCAACTTAAGATGGGTAAGAAATCGGAACAGCAAGCATTAGCAAAATATGGTTTAGATTACGTTACAGATACCTATCTGCCCGAAAAATTAGCTGAAACAGGAATTGTAAAAAAATAAGCAATCATGATTAATTATTCTCTTTATTTCCCCATAATTCCTTTGCAGTGACAATTAATTCACGGAGCCGGAGAACGCTGTTTTCATCTATGGGGATATACGTTTTACTGAAAATACCACCTTCGGCATTCTCTGGATGAGTATATACAAATATTTTTTTTCCATGTAAGATTTCTTCTTTTTGTTGTTTTCGTTCAGTAATTATTTCACCCTTATGTCTTATTTTTATATATAAAAAAATATCAACAAAAATAAAAACGGCTGTTAATACGCACCAAATAATTGCCCATGATTCAAAGGTAAGAATTGCCCAGTTAGGATCCAAACCCAATGCAATCGTTCCGATTGCAATAATGATTACTATAAACAGAATTAAAAATGAAATTAATGCAAAGATTTTTGAAAGCATCAAGTAAATATTACTCTTAGCATTGTTTTTTTTCTTGTTTTTTGCTTTTACCCTTGATAAACGCATCTTTACAAACTAGTATTGTGTGTAAATACTTTTAATATTTTCTATTTGTTATGGTTTTGTTTTACCCGCTGATTAATATTTTTAAAAATGGTAATTATAATCACTAAACCATTTTGAATTGGGATTCAGGGGCTTTTTGGGAGGAAAAACATAATGCAAAAAAAAGATTATGTTGCCCCTTGAAATCCCGTTAATTATAAATAACATATGTTACATATAAAGTTTGTCCTATTTTTTCTTTTAATTGCCATTTTTCAAAAATTTTTTACGTTCTGAGTATGCATATAATTTTATAATAATATCGCCATACTATTATTGATGAATGCTGATACTATTATTAACCTAATCAAAAAAAACAAAATTCAATGGATTCAGATACATTTTACAGATATATTTGGGAGATTAAAAATTTTGCATATGCCTGCAAAAAGATTTCTTGGTGAAGACATTCTCTCAAATGGTTTTGGATTCGATGGGTCTTCTGTTGGATATTCAAACGTCGATAAGTCAGATATGTTAGCTATTCCTGATCCAAGTACATTTCTCATTTTACCACATGAAAAAAACGAGGCAAGAATAGTAGCCGATATTTTTGATACACAAAAAAACCCATCAATAATTGATCCAAGATATGCATTAAAAAGAGCGGTTAAAAAAATTCTGAATAAAAGTTTCAGTAAAATTGATATATCGCCTGAAATCGAATTTTTTGTAATTGATGAGGTGGAACCCAACAAATATGAAATGAGTAAAAATGGAGGCTACTTTTGTCCCCCCCCATTTGACACAGCAAAGGAACTAAGGAAAGAACTATCAGAAATCCTCATAAAAAGTGAATATCCACTTAAATATCATCATCATGAAAGTGGTAAATATCAGCATGAAATTGAGATTACCTCTCTACCTGCACTTGGTGCGGCAGATTTCTGTATTTATTTTAAATATCTAGCAAGATTAATTGCGGCCAAATACAATTTACTTCTTACTTTCATGCCTAAGCCATTGCCCTTGGAAGCTGGAAATGGGATGCATGCACATTTATTGTTAAGCAACAAACATGGGAATGCATTTTTTGATCGTACAAATAAACATAATTTAAGTCAAACTGCTAGATATTTTATTGGTGGAATTTTACATCATTCTAAAAGTATCACTGCTATTGCAAATCCAACTGTTAATTCATACAAGAGATTGATACCTCATTTTGAGGCACCTATATATGTTGCTTGGGCAACACACAACAGAAGTAGTTTGATTAGGATAGCAGCACAAAAAAATATTGATGTTGAAATTCGTAGTGCAGATCCGACAGCTAATCCTTATTTACTTTATGCTGCACTTATTCACGCCGGTTTGGATGGTATTAAGCGTAAAATTGAATGTGAATCTATTGAAAAAAATATCTACAATATGACCGAACAAGAAATCACACAAAACAAAATAGAGAAACTACCTAAAAATTTACACGAGGCGCTATATGAATTGGAATCTGATAATACCTTGATTCAATCAATAGGAAAAGAGTTGATTGATATTTATATTGATAAAAAAAGACAAGAATGGAGCAAGTTTTTAACAGAAATCAGTGATTTTGATTATATTTACTATTTGCATTATTAAATATACATTTCGATTTTCATATTTACTTTAATAAATTTCTTTGTCAAAATATAATTAAACCACTCTGATTCTGCTAGTAGGGAAGATACAAATGTTTATAAAATTTAACTGCAGTAGCGAAATCATAGCTTCTAATGATGTCCGGAAAGTGTTTGGATATGTCCTGCATGATATCATGAACAGAGCTTATATCTTTTAAATAAAATTCTAATTCTAAATCGGAATCTCCAGTTGTTTCATCAATGCAAACTAAAAAAGGATTAAATTTAATATAATTTATAATACCTGTTTTGAATTTTGGTATGCTTAAATGGATATATATCTTACAAGCTTGAAAGCCAATTTTAGAGATGTCAATATTTGCTGTGAAACCTCTAATTAGACCATTTTTAATCAGATTTTTATATCTTTGGTTAATCTTCCAGGAGGTGGTATCCAGTTCTTTTGCTATCTCGTTAATCGAAAAACGCGCATTTTTTGCTAACAAGCGCAAAATTTTCATATCAGTATTATCAATATCTGCCTTTTGTACATTAGCAGTTCTAATTGATTCTACTCTATCAGATTTTTTGTAATTTTCAACTATAAGGTACGTAGGTTTAAAATGCATGTCATTTACATAATGCGATAATTGTTGAGATTGAAAGTAATTAGCATATCTATTTTGGGTTTCTTGATAAAATTGATAGAAATCCTTCATTTCCTGTACACAGGCAATAACAGATAAATCAAATGCACCTTGAGTTGCCACAACCAATGTTGTGTATTTATTTTTTACAAAAAAATCGATGATTTCCTTTTCAGTTTTTGGTGTTACATATTGAAAAACATAATGGAATCTTGCACAGATACAACCAAGTTTGAATGTATCAATGACAGTAAAAAAATTTTTAATAATCTCTTTATCCATTAATCTGTCAATACGGTATTTTACGATATTTTTAGATAGTCCAACTAATTTTCCTAATTGGGAGTAAGATTGTCTGGAATTAATTGTTAAATTGTAAAGTATTTTCGTGTCCTTTAGGTCAAGTTTTTCCATTGTATTAATATAATACAATTTAAGAAGTTAAAAATCTTATTATAAAATAATATTACAAATACTTGGATTATGGGATATAATTGGATTTATGGTAATCAATTATTATAATCTGTAAATAAGATCTTATGGAATCGGGAAATTGTCTTATGATATCCTGCATAATCCGGTGAAAATCAGAAGAATTCTTACAATGAAACTCAAGATCAATATCTGACTTTCCTGCATATATCTCGATCGAGACCAAATTTGGATATAATTTTGCATATTCAATTATATTTTTACGTTTCTTTACATCTTTTAACAAAACATATGACTTGAAGATTTGATACCCTATCTTTTTAACATCAATATCGACTGTGAATGCCCGAATTAAACCATTACGAGTCAATTTTTTCAATCTTTTTGAAATAGTGGGAGTTGAAGTTGAATAAAGTTTAGTTAATTTATTAAGAGGTGTTCTTGCGTTCCTCATAAGAGTCCTTAAAAGATTTATGTCTAATTGATCAACATCAATTAATGTATTGCCCGAAGGAATATTTTTTCCCAAATAATCATGGGGCACGTTTTTATCCTTAAATATATATGATTGAGTAAAACGAAAATCTTTGATAAAGATAGTCAATTCCTTATTTCTAAAAAAGTGGCCAAATTTCTCTTGAGTTTCCTCCCAAAAATTGCAGATATGATTGTTATCCGTTAAGAGAAGACCTACTAATAAATCGAATTGCCCCTCTGTTGAAGCCACCAAATTGCAATATTCCTTTCCGATAAAATAATCTATTATTTCCATTTGCTTTTGTGGATTTATGTACTGATATTTATAAAATATTTTTATTTGTCTGTATCCAAGTTTATTGTGATCTACGTATACATTAAATTGTTTTACGATACCTTTTTCAATCAATCTGTTTAATCTATAGTCGACAACACTTTTTGGAATTCCAATTTTCCTGCCTATATAAGCGAGAGGCTGTCTTGAATCGATACTCAATTCATACAGTAGTTTTCGATCTAATGAATCTAAATTATTCATATTATTGTACATTATGAAACTTAATACTATTTAAATTTTCTATATGTACAACTTTAGAAGGGGAGGTTTCTTATTTGTTTTAAATTCTATTAGTATTATTAATAATTCGAAGGAATTGATCCTAGTTAAATAAACGGGAGGATACCCAAAATAAACAATCTGGAAAAAAGGGGGTAAATTAAATGAAAAAAATATACGCAATATTTGTTATAGGAATTTTGGTCCTTAATGGACTTGGGGCTGTTGCAAATATAGGTGAAGTAATTTTGAGAGAGAAAAGCGAAATAAAAATATCTGAACCATCAATCGAAGAAAAAGACGGTTTTATAATTCTTAATATAGACGAAGCAACCTCTTCATTAATGACTGAAGGAAAACCAATGATTCCAGTTTTTTCAAAAACCTTTACTTATCCGGTTGGCACGATAATAAAAGATATAAATGTTAAAACTGAAAGAATTGAAATGAATCTTGACTTAAAGATAAAACCTTGTCCAAAATTAATTTGGGTTTCATCTGAAAATATTGAAGTGAACACAAATGAAGGATTTGATGAGTCAGTTTATGGTAGTTCTGCTTTGTATCCAAAAACAGAATACACGACTAAAAAAGGTGTTGGTCTTTATTCAGATAAAAGAGTTGTTTTTGTTGATGTTGATATTTTTGCACAATATTCACCAAAGAAAGATATAATTTACATTCCTAGGGAAATTGAAATTGAGGTAAGTTATATTCCCAATGAGTCAGATATTTTTACAGCTGACGAGTATGATTTATTAATAATTACGGATGAATTTTTTAAAGATGATTTACAGCCTTTGGTTAATCATAAGAATAGCAAGGGAATTAAAACTATTTTATTAACTACCCAGGAGATATATCCAAAATACAGTGGTCGAGATGAGGCCGAAGAAATAAAACTTCAGATCAAAGATGCCATTGAGGACTGGGGAATTCAATACGTTTTGCTTGCAGGTGGTCGCAAGGGTCAAACCTACGAGTGGTACATCCCAGAAAGACGATCAAATGTGGATGACGATTCAAGTGAGAAAGGATATTCTAGCGATTTATATTTCTCTGATGTTTATAAATACGATCAATATGGATTCCCAGTTTTTGATGATTGGGATTCAAATGGTAATGGAATATTAGCTGAGTTTGCAACTGATAACCTTAAAAATCAAAATGATTATCCAGATTATTACCCAGATGTTTACGTTGGTAGGATTCCTTTGAGACACAGTTGGGAGGCGGATGTTGTTGTTAATAAAATAATTACTTATGAAAATACAGCTTCGGATTCTTGGTTTAAAAAAGCTGCAGTGTTTGGTGGAGATACAGCCCCTCCAGCTAGAGGAGATGCTGATCTTGGCGTATACGAAGGCGAATTGGAAACCCAAGTTACGGCAAATGCTTTAGGAAACATTGGTTTTGATGTCGAAAAATACTGGACTTCCGATGGCAGTTTTTCCACAACACAAGATTTCATAGATGCAATGAATAAAGGGGCAGGAATAATGCATATTTCAGGCCATGGAAATCCTGCAGTATGGGGTAACTTTTTACCTGATGCTCCCACAGAAGATGATTTTGTATACGGTTTCACAATCACGGATATCTGGAAAATGAAAAATGGCAACAAATTGCCTGTCATCTTAATAAGTGGTTGCCATAATGCACAGTTTAATGTTTCGATGCAACAGATGCTTTTGTATCCTTCTGGTCATCCGAAATTAAATAAATTGGAGTGGGTTCCCTCAGATACTTGTACATGGTTAGTATTCCAAGAGGGTGGTGGTGCAATTGCATCAATTGGTTGTTCAGGTCTTGGAATTGGCTGGATAAACAAGGCTTGTTTAGTAGGGGCAACTGGATATATATTCTATCATTTTTCAGAGGTTTATTCACGGCAAAAAACAGACATTTTGGGAGAAATACATTCAGAAACAATTGTTGACTACATAAACATTGTATTCAATAAACTTCCAGATCAAGCAGGTCACGAGGATGTTGATCGAAAAACGATTGAGGAGTTCACCTTAATTGGTGACCCGACATTAAAAATGGGCGGTTATTCTGGCGATTTGATATCTGAACAAGAAACTGTATGTGTTAATTCTGAGGAAAATATAATAGAGAATACCCTTATTGCTGATGTTCCATCATGGGAAGTGGGGCAATCATGGAAGTATAATTTGAATACAGTAGATTTTCACCTATCAGAAGTAGAAGGACGAGATATTGATATACATCTACACTCTGGATTACTAAACCTAAAGATTACTGATGAAACCTCAAATTCGTACATTGCTTCATTTGATACTGATGATTTAGATGCTTCTGCAGATGTAAAATTTGACTTTTATAACGGTGCCGATCCATTTTCGCTTGCTTTGGCGTTCGAAAATGCAAAATTAAATGGAAAGATTAAGTTTGATAAACAGAGTCTAGGAATAGAAGAAATTAATGCAAATATTGCATTGACTCTTGATACTTCTAGTCTTCAAATACAATTGCCTCCCATCATTGTTAAATTAATTCCAAAAATACCTATAGATATTGCAATTCAAGCTGAATTTTCACAACCATTTAAACTAATAGATTTTCCGATTAGCGGGGAAAGCCATTGGGGTGTTCCAGCTTTTACCGTAACAATTGATGGTACAGCAGAATCGATTTACCTTAGAATTCTTTACATTTTAAACAGGTTAGCAGGAATTATTGGACTTGATTTTATTCCACCAGAATTACAACAGTTTTTGCCAGTCATTGTAATATCTGATGTCCTAGATTTTTTAGGATTTGAAAATACAATTGAGATACCTGAATTAGTAGAAACACTGAGAAAACCAACATTTGAATGTAGCGGAATGAAATCAATTAATGTCCCAGCTGGTACATTTAACTCATATGAAATTTCCCTTGGTGGAGGTCTAGGTGACATGTATTACTCTCCAGAAAAAGAAAATATTGTTAAAGTGGTAGGTTATTTAGGAGAGTTTATTCCAGTTACTGATAATCTTGACTTAGAACTTGTTGGATAAGCACATCTCTTACCCCCTTATAATTAAAGTAATGTGGTAGAATACTACAGGCATATTCGCCGCATTACTTACTTTATTTTTTAAATTGTTAAATATTTTTTTAATTGTATTTTCCATATGCATTTCGACTAAAAATTTGCAATTATTCCAAATCCTTTTATATCCAAAATGCATTTCTAAAATCGGATGTGAGATGCACAAGGATTCTTTCTCTCCTGTTGAAGATAATCCAGAAGGTGTTTTGCTAAAGGGAGTATCAATATACTATGCAGGTTCAGTACTGTTTATTGCTGGAATAGCCCTTTTAGCCTTAGGTACAATTCTTGTCATGCTTTTCCAAATACATTATTATTCAGAGCCCATCCAAATACTCCAAACTGTTTTCTGTATCGGAACTGGTATTACCTTGGTTTTAATGGGCATTAACTTGATGATAAGACAGAAGAAAAAAGGATATTATATAATTGGAATCAGTGCAATCTTTTCAGCTGTTTCAATTTTTCTTTTTGTCTGGAATTACCTAGATAATTGGTTTTATCCGGTTGTTGGTTATGTTCTCGTTCTTTATGTTTTCGGGTTTCTGGGGTTACTTGGGAATGCATTTGGCAATATTACACTTTGGTTAATAGAAAATAGACAACCAGTGATTCAAGGAGATTTCGGTGAAAGGAAAATAAAACGAACTTACACTGATGAAGAAATTCTTCGTGACATAGAGGAAGCGACAAGAAAAAGAGCCGAGGCAGCTGTTTCTGAATTAAACTTTGAATTATATGACACTAGAAATTATAGATTTGGAAAATTTGCTCCTAAAGACCGAGGACACGTTACAAGAGTAAAAGACGACATTAATGAGTCTCATGCACTTAATTATACGATGAATCCTGGAGAAACTGAGAAATGGGGCTCAATTGGTGTTGATAAAGCCTCGTCACAACTTGCAGAAGCAATTATGCAACAAGAGGAAGAAAAGAAAGGACACTTTGGAGGATTTTGGAAAAGATCCCATAAAAAGAAAGAATTTAATGAAGACGAGGTATAAAAGACTAGAAATATTTTTAAAGAAGAAAAAGCTATGAGGTATGTAATAAATGGAGGGTGATGTGGAATGGCGAAAGGCCTTGATATTGGAACCATGAATATTATTTGTGCAGAGAAAGATGGTGAAGATGTCGTTTTTATGAAGCAAAGAAACGCTTTCATGAACCTAGAATCCAGCGATCTAACTAAGAATATGTTGGATACATCCAAGGTTTTGTACATTGAAGAAGAGGATGGCATTTCCTTATTAGGTGAAGATGCGTTTAGATTTGCAACCATCTTTGAAAAAGAAGCAAGAAGACCAATGAGTCATGGGATTATTAGTCCCAGGGAAAAAGAAGCAATACCAATTATGAAACTTATTGTAGAACGAGTTTTAGGAAACCCCAAATCCCCAAAAGAAGTTTTATACATTTCAACTCCAGCCGGTCCAGTTGATGTTGATATAGATGTACTGTACCATAAGAAGACAATGGAGGCACTTACCAAGGGGTTAAATTACGATACGCATGTAATTGATGAGGGTCTAGCGGTTATTTATTCTGAACTATCAGATTACAACTTTACAGGACTTGGTATTAGCGTGGGAGCGGGCATGACAAATGTAACGCTTGCTTATCTAGCATCACCTCTTATGTCTTTTAGTGTCAGCCGAGGAGGAGATTGGATAGATGAGCAAGTTGCAAAATCGACTGGACTTCCAAAGGAGCATGTAACAGCTACAAAAGAAAAAATTTCAAAATTGAGCAAGCAGGTGCAAATTGGCAGTCCAGAAGGTGCATTAAATGTTTATTATGATGCATTGATGACCTATGTGATTGGACATATTAACAGAAGACTTGGAGAAATAACTCCACCAAAAGTTGCTTTCCCATGCGCTATTGCAGGTGGAAGCAGTTTGCCACAGGGTTTCTTTGAAATGTTTGAAAAGAAATTGCGTGAAGCAAAATTCAAGATTGAGGTTTCAAAGATTGTTCATGCAAAAGATCCATTGAATGCTGTAGCTAGAGGATGTCTTATTGCTGCAAGAACCTTTGAAGAGGGAAAGCATCCTTCTAAAGCAAAGCAATCAACACAGCAACAAAGTTCAAGTAAAACAACACAAAAAAAGGAATAGATAATACTATTCCTCTATTTCTTTTAATTTAAAAAATTTTATATTTTTAAAAATTAATCAATAATTTCTTCTCTGGTATTCCACTTATTCTTTTGAATTTTAGTGGTAACAGGTGGTCTTCCCAGTAGTGCCATTGCAGAAGGATAAAGATCCACCAAATCATCTATTCTTCCCTGGAGATTTCTGTTTTGCTGTTGAAGACAGACATTGTCAATTTCCAATGATTTATTTTTGTTTTCCAGTTCCTTTTTTTCGATTTCTATACGTTCTAAATTTTTTTTGAGTTTTGTTACAGATTTATCCTCTTTATCAGTTTTTGACAAAAATTTTTCCATTGAGCGAGTTATCAACTCATCTTGTTTCATTTTATGATGTTCAATTTTCGAAAATAAATCATCATTTAACTTAATTGTAATTTCCTTTACCATTTGCATCCCGTCCTTTTAATCAAATTAGAATATTTTTCTGTATTGAAATAGTTTTCCTTAGTTGCCCTTTTTGCATTGTAAGAACCAAGAAGATAAAAAATATCGTGTATTGACGAATAACAAACGAATAACTATTTTAAACTTTAGGATTATTAATTACTAAAAGGAGGAATTTGAGAAAACTTAAAAGTTAAAATAATTTGCCCCCGTGATTTTCTCTTATTTACCTATTGCATTTTCTCCTTTCCTCCTCCTATTATTTAGATTATTATACAAAATAAATTCAATAATTATTTTTTATCTCCAAAATTTCATTTTCTGAATAAATCACAAAAAATAAAAGAAATGATTGTATGGTCTAATTGGATGGGTATGGTGGATGCAGCAATATTGGGCGTTTTAGTTTTAATATTATCTTTTCTAACCCTTCTGTTAATAATGACAATAAATATTGTTACAGAATACCAAAGAATCGTTTTGTTCAGACTGGGACGGGTTATGGGAATAAGAGGTCCCGGACTAATCTTAACAATTCCTTTTATAGACAAAACAGTCAGATTAGATTTGAGAACCCAAGTTATCAATGTTCCTAAACAAAGATTAGTTACACTTGACAATGTAAGTCTTGATATTAACGCTGTAATTTATTTTAGGATAGTCAACCCCAAAAAAGCAGTAATTCAAGTTGAAAGGTTTGATGTAGCAACTGCTCTTCTTGCTCAAACAATTTTGAGGGATTTAATTGGGAAAAAGAAATTAGATGAACTTTTATCAAATAGAGAAATGCTAGATCTTGAACTTAAATCTATGCTTGATAATTATACAAAGTCATGGGGGGTTAAAGTCTCAGCTGTAAAAATTAGAGATGTCTTGTTAACAAATGATATGCTCAGGGCAATTGCAAAACAAGCCGAAGCAGAAAGACAAAAACGAGCAAGAATTATAATTGCAGACGGCGAACTAAAAGCTTCTGCGATAATGTTTGAGGCAGGGCAAACCTATCAAGAAAATCTAATGGCATTACAGCTTAGAGAACTACAGACGATGACGGAAATTGCCAGAGAAAAAAACCTAATAATTGTTACAAATGAAAGAACAGAAATTCCAAATATTATAAAAAATGAAATTAAACCAAAAGAAGAAGTCAAACCTATCATTAAAAAATCAATTAAAACAATTCCAAAACCATCACATAAAAAAGGAACTGTCGAAAACATCGTTGATAATCTTATACAATTAAAGGATATTAAGAAACAAAACCGGGATGAAGAAATTGTTGAGTGCACGGTTTGAGATTTTTTAACGTTTTGAATATGAAATACACGGTTGTTAAAATAATTAGAAGTCATTAATTCCAAATTTATTAAATAATTACTAAAACGATTTAAATTAATTTTGGAAAATATTAC
>JAFGPP010000044.1 GCA_016936135.1 Thermoplasmatota archaeon | reverse complement strand
ATGAATGTTATAATATAAGAAGATTCATTTAAATGTTTGGAACCAATAAAAATAAGGGATGAAAGCAACGATATGGTTTTTTTCTTATTAGATGCGTAGTAAGTGCTCCCGTCGGGATTTGGTATCCACGAGTATAAATCTCCAGCTTATGAATCCAATAAAATTTAGATTAAGTGATTCTTTTTTAGTAAAAATTGTAGAGGTGATGATTTCGACTTCAAGTTCATTGAGATTATTTTTTCGTAAAAGTTACAATGCCAGTATTTCCATTAACTGTTATGTGATCGCCATTCGATATAAATTTCAGTATATCCTTTACTCCAGTGACAGCAGGAATTCCGTACTCTCTTGCTATAATAGCACCGTGGCTAAGTGCACTACCGATTTCGGTCACCAATCCTGAAATTAGGTGAAAACAAGAAGTCCAACCAGGATCGGTAAATCGGGTAACAAGAATGTCATTTGATTGAATTTTGTCCATATCCTTTAGTGAGAGAACCACACGAGCATTTCCTGTAATTATACCGCTGCTTGCAGGAATACCGCGTAATTCTGTTTTTATTGATGATACATCTGATTTGATTTTATTTGTATATAAAAATTTTGGAGGTAATTGATATTGATATGTCGCAAATTCATTTTTTGTTTGTTTGACTTTCTCTGAAACCGAAATGTATGTTCCATTGATTAGAGCAATAACAGTTGGTATATCAAGGAAAAATATGTCGTCCTTTTGTTCCAGGAGTTTTTTCTGCTGTAATTTTTCAGCGATTTTTAAATAAAGCTTGCGTTTCCTCGATAGATGAAGATCTAGGAAATATCGTTCATCTTCCCGAAACTTAATAAAAATCCTGCTCAGTGTAATCCAGTGTAATATCTTTCTATGAGTTTTTTTTGGTATTTTCTCAATTTTATAAATAGCTTCTTCAAAATCAATACCCTCACTTTTTGATGTTTCATATATTTCTTTTATCGCCAAAGCTACGATGGTCTTAAATAAAATATCAGGATTTTCTTGCCACGTTGGATACAGCACATCACGGTAATATCCTCGATGACCGTGTTTATCAAGAAATTCATTGAATGCTTTTAAGAATTCTTTTGAGGTTGTTTTTAGTGAGATTTTTGGCGTATTTTCTCCATGAATGCTCTTTTGAAAACAAGGGTCATTTTTCAAGAAAAGGGCAAGTTGTTGGATTTCTTGATTGACCTGATTCGTGCGACTCGAAATCCCTGAGAGTAACGTGGATAGCATTGAAGCATCATGATATGTTTCATCTAATAGGTATTGGAGCTGAGAAACTGCATAAATACAATGATACCCACCAGCAAAGCTGATAGTCCAGTGCGGTTTGAATTTATTATCAAGGTCTTTATCCAACTTGAGCAAGTCTACGAATGAATTATTATTTTGAATCTTCTGATCAAAATAGCGTAGATAGTGCGTATATTTCTTTTCAAAAGTAGCATATGATTTGATTATCCTGCCTCTAATAATATTTGGTTTAATAAATCCTATCAAGAGGTTAAAGAATCTATGTTGTATCGGTCGGTACGGTTGATTCAAAATTTGTTGATGTAAATAGTCAGGATAATAGGACAGGAGAAGATATTTTCTTAACTTTTTTGGGAAGTGGCGGATGCGGGTTAATGAATCAAATAAGTCAAGGGATGTATACAGGTATCCCTGATGATATTTTACTTTGTCTTTCCCAAAAATTCCTTGAGCATAGGAAAAAAACAGAGGTGATAAAGGACCGGCACAGAAATCATCACTAAAAACCCTGGACCAGATTTCTTGATTCGGTTGTCTATCTGAACACTCTTTGTCTTTCCCCATATTATTCCGAACTCTTCATCAATATTTTAATATTGTCTCAATAAATGCCGATAATAAGGGAAAATAAACCAATTATAAATGCAACCTTGGTTACTTCTGTAACGATTCTTACTGAACAATTTTTTTTTCCTGCAAATGCAGTCACCGCGATGATCAAAATATCTGCAATGACTACACCTGGAAGATACCATAGATTAACCAGGTTCATTACATATGGTACCAACGACAGAAAAAGGTATGTGACAACTAATCCGATTCCAAGTGTTTTTGCAGCCGGGATTCCAATGCTCATAGGAAGGGTATGTCTTTTCATTTCATCTCCTTTCAAATCTCTGATATCTCGAAGAATTTCTCCCCCGAGAACAGGAGGAACTGAAATAAAAAAAATAATACTACTTGGGAACGGATTGTTTACTGCCACTCCTCCAGAGATCAGTATAAGCGGGAGTGCAATGGCTACCGTTATGTTTCCAGATAGACCTCGATTCTTTGTTCTCTGTTCATAAAATAAAAATAACATAAAACCTAAGATTAGAAATAAAATAAAAGATATAGAAACAAAAATTCCAGCTATAAAAGCACAAATAAATAAAAAAAATCCACTTAGATACGCAAAGCGAGGTGTGATAGAATCAAGCGCTTGTGCACGAAGCGGATGAACTATTTTGTCGACCTCTCTGTCCCAGTAATTGTTCAATGCGACACACCCCATACAAGAGACCAATATTGATAACATCGCTATTGCTAAAGAATCCGTGATTTGAATTTTACCTAAACCAAAAAATCCACCTGTCAAAACAAGTAAAACCCCGAAGAGAACGTTATGAAATCGAAAAAATATTAGAAAATTGAAAATGATATTCATATCTTTCCTGTTTTCTTAATATAAGACATCTTGTTTTTAAGGTTTCCTTTCCATATATTATACAAGAAAATTTAAAAGATATAAGTATTTTTACTACTCATTGTGGCATAATAAATGACAAATTATCTTGGTGTCGAATTTGCAAAAATAATTCGATTAAAATCACTTGGTATGTCAATGGTCCTCGTGATAGGAGCTCTTAGTGTTCATGGAGATCTTTCTTTCTATGATTTTATCGTTTTATTTTTTATTGGTATTCTCATAAATGCTGTTGGATTCATGCTTAATGACCTTATTGACATAAAAAGAGATTCGGAATCATCGGATTTTTCAGAACGCCCCTTGGTAAAAGGTATTCTTCCAACGATATTTGTTAGAAAACTTATTGTTCTTTTTATAGTTATATCATTACTTAGTGCAACTCTCTATTTTCAGAATTTATTTGCTCTTCTCGTACTAATGATTGGATCAGGATTTGGGATACTCTATGATATCTATAGTAAAAAAATATATGGGGTAGATATCTTTTTGGCAGCGGCTTTTGCATTATTTTGTCTTTTTGGAATGTTGACCCAAACATCGAGATTATTTAATTTTAACATCATTTTACTTTTATTAGTATTTTTTCAAATATTATATTTTAACATAATCGAGGGTGGATTAAAAGATGCATATGCCGATAGCAGCACAAAAGCCAAAACTCTTGCGGTCAAATTTGGTGTAGGAACAATCCCCGAAGTGAGAATACCTCTCAAATTCAGATTAGTAGCGCTAGGTCTCGAAGGAATCGTTTTCACTTTAACCATTAGTCCGTTTCTATTAATCCCAAATATCTATCAATTTGAATTTTGGTTTATAAGCCTAGTATTTATTATAGCAAATGGCGTAAGTTATGCGATTACGATGTTTAAAATGCTCAACATAAACATTTTTCAAAGAGATAACTTACGATTTATGATTGGAGCACAAGAATTAAAACGCTATTTAAATTATTTAGGTATTCTCTCCCTCATAGCTGGTTTTTTATGGCCGATAATTTTGATTGGTGTACCAATCTTGTGGGCATTAGTATGGATGTTTTTATTTAAAGTCCTCTATCATCAACCGCTTCCTCGCACTTCTAAATTGTTATGATAGCATACTAATGTTGAAAAAATTATGCTCCCGTCGGGAAGGGAACACGAATTTACCAGCAAAAAAGGGTTAATTGATAAAGTTTTTTTTGTCTTTTCAAATTGTTCTTTTGTTTTTTCACCTTTTGCATATCTTGCTTTTAATATTTTAATCGGATTTTCGTCCTCAACAATTAACCATAGAAATTTGTAAATAATATCTTTCACTAACCCACCGTCAGGTGTTCTTTTTTTGAAAATCTTCTTTTTAGTTTCAACAGAAACGCACAATATATTTTTAAAGAATCAGGTGTTACTTCCTTGGAGAATTCTTGTATGAAAAACTACGGGCTTGTCGTAAGCGTCTGCCTTTTATTGATCACCCTATCCTTAAGCGGCTGTGAATTGCTTGAGCCAGAGCCTGACTATATTACGGTTGTTGTCGTGGTGAATGTCATCGTCAGTCTTCTTGATACGAACGGGAATTTTATTGTCGACGATTTTGCGTCTGGTACTCCCATTCAGATCACGATGACCAAGGCTGGCGGGCAACGAACCATACTCAATAGGGTCACCGACGAGTCAGGATTATTTAAGGGAGCGACCGGGAGCTTTAAAGTGTATAGAGAGCAACCCATGGAATGCATTGTGACTGCGACCGGAACGTATAAGACGTACATGCAGGTGGCGCCGTACTTTGAGGTATTGAGCTGGGAAGAGATTGATGCTGCCGCTGATTTCGGAGGTACGTACACCTGGACCGTGTATGCAGGAGTGGATCTGCAGGACACGCAAGTATAACCACAGAGAAAAATCTAGAGGAACGAATATCTTTTTCTTAATTTGCGCTCAATTTTTCGCTTCTGGGTGATGTTGAGATAGAGTCCCATCCCCTGTTTTATTGGTTTTATAATCACATAGTTACTACTATATGGAATAGTGTTCCCGTCGGGATTTAGGCTCTACGGGTATAAATCCCACAATGTTCACAAAGTCTTAAAAAATAAAAATTTACTTGAATTTCTACAGATAGAAAATATAAAAAAGCCGTTGGATGGTTTCCGGTGTATGACTCGAAAGCCTGCAGGAAAAAACAGATTTAAATCGTACTCTATACCTACATTCCTGAGCATTTTATCAAGTATTGTACTTCATATAATAGTATAATAATATGAACTTAACTTCATATTTTAGAAATTAATAAATAGATAAAACGACATTTACGAACTATGAATCGTGATACTATAAAAAGAAGACTCACCGAACAAGAAACATACACAAAAACATTTCTCGATAAACCCTTAATACAACGAGAACATTTTACCAACTATCAAAAACAACTTACTACTACTCTTATTAAAACAATACTGGGACCAAGACGCGCAGGAAAAACCACTTTAGGATTATTACTCTTAAAAAAAACTGACTTTTACTATATCAACTTCGATGATGAAATTCTATCCACATTAAAAAAAGAAGACCTGGGGGGGCTTCTCGAATTACTCAATGAACTCTTTGGAAAACGGCCGTATCTATTTCTTGATGAAATCCAAAACATAGATTCATGGGAATTGTTTGTAAATCGTCTCCAAAGACTTGGATACAATATTCTCTTAAGCGGAAGTAACAGCAAACTCCTCAGTAAAGAACTTAGCAGTCATCTTGGAGGTAGAACACTCACGATTGAAATTCTCCCCTTTAGTTTTAAAGAGTTCCTCACAGCAAAACACATCACAGCAATTAAAGAAACAGATGAGGAAATCGGCAGGATAAAAAATCAATTACAGGAATATCTCCAATGGGGCGGGTACCCGGAGATTATTATGGATTTACCTGATCCAAATCTTAGAAAAAAATATCTAAACGAATTATTCGACACCATTATTTTTCGAGATATCACACAACGATTCAACATAAAATTTACCGCAGAACTCGTCGCACTGGCAACAGTAATTATAAACCAATTTTCTACCAGAACAAGTCTCACAAAAGTCTCACGAGATCTTGAAATAAGTTCACATACTATAAAAAAATACCTTTCCTATCTTGAAAAAGCATATCTTATTGTCAGCAGTAAAAAATTCTCCTATAAACCAAGAGAGATAGAATCGTCATTTAGAAAATATTATTGCATTGACACAGGATTGCTTCACGCAAAAAAATCAACACTCACAAAGGATTTTGGAAAAACCTTGGAAAACATAGTCGCTATTGAACTGAGAAGAAGAAATAATGATCTCTATTACTACATGGTTGACAACAAATATGAAGTTGATTTTGTCATCGGCGATTCAACAGCAATAACAGAAGTAATCCAAGTAGCGGATGACGAAAAAGAAATACCACGACGAGAAATAAAAACAGGCATATTAGCTTGTAAAAAATTACGCTGTCACACCTTAACGATAATAACCTGGAACACCGAAAACAAAAAACTTGAAGGTGACATTACTATTCAGACCATCCCTCTTTGGAAATGGCTTACGAAACAAAAATAAGATTTTTTACCCTAAAGACTT
>JAFGPP010000005.1 GCA_016936135.1 Thermoplasmatota archaeon | reverse complement strand
GAAATTCCATAGAGATGTGTAAAAATTATAGTCTTTATAACTTTTTGTTTAGATTGACTTTAACGTTCCCTCAAAGCCCCTCCAGTCGGCAACTTTAAATATTAAATCGTATATATACGTATTGAAACGTATTAGAACGTATAAAGACATGTATTGACGTGTTTAATATGGTCAAAGAAAATGTATCAAAAAATACTGGCAATATCATAGCCCGATTAACCGTCTCTGGTAATGGACAAGCATGGTTTGATGATGTTAAGCGAATTGAAAAATAAAAAATATTGGAGGTAAAAATGCGAGAAGGGCAAATCATACCTGTTAAATCATTTAAAATTATGTATTTTCCTTTTTTAATCTTGACTATTATACTGATATTGAAGATTATTTTTGAAAATATACTAGGAGTTGGCGACTATGAAAACTTCTTCAACATAGGAATACTTACTTTTACTATTGTAATTTTTTCTGCTCTTTTATACATATTTAAGAAAAACACTGTAAAAATTAATAAATTCAAAAAGGAAAAATATGAAATTAGATGTTCACCAATCGTTCTATGGATTACTGCAACTTTTTTAACATTCGTTGGGTTTCTGGTGATTTTAGGCGGGTTTTTATTATATGATAAATATGGATTAATTGGATTAATACCAGGCGCCCTATTCTTTAGTCTGGGTCTTATTATGTGGTTTGAGAGTTTTACTATGAAAATGGTGCTTACAAAAGATGGGATAATTGTTAAGTGCCATAGGGTATTTCCATTTCCTGGACTATTTTACAATTTTGATAGCTTAACAGCGATAAAGGCGAGAGGCAATCTCATAAATTTTAAACATAGACAAATGTTTTTAGGAGCCCAACGCTTTTTCATTTTTGATTCCCCTATTTTTATCAAAGAAATGGAAAGATATGCTCCGGCTAAATTATTTAAAAATTAATGGAGGTAAAAAATGAGTAATGGAAAAACAATAGGAATGATACTCTTTGTAGGAGGTATAATCCTTCTAATCGCATATGGACTATACCTTGGGTTTGAGGAACTATTGGAAGCATTAGATTTTCTTTCGGGATTTTTCCTCGGTCTAATTTTTGTGGGAATTGTAGTTCTGATAATTTCAATTATAATAGAACAGAGAAGAGACACAAAAAAAATGATGGATGAAATTGAAAAGGAGGAATTAGAGCCATGATACTTGTAAATACAGATTTTGTAACAGGTAAAGAAATTTCTCAAATACTAGGACTAGTAAGAGGTAATACCATTCAGGCAAAAAGTATTGGAAAGGATATAAAGGCAGGTTTCAGACATATGGTAGGTGGCGAAATCAAGGAATACACAGAAATGCTTGCAGAATCAAGAGAAGTCGCCCTAAAAAGGATGAAGGACAAAGCTGAAAAGCTAGGTGCGGATGCGGTAATTAACATAAGATTCATGACCTCTGCAATCATGGGCGGGGCTGCAGAAATTCTTGCATATGGAACCGCTGTGAAACTTAGATAGATAAATGGCAATTCCAAATTTAATTTTAATAATTGCAGGAGGAATCATTTTCCTCCCGGGGATTGGTACACTATTAAATCCAAAAATTGAGAGACTCATTAATTTGCCAGGGAATGCTACAGTAAAGGCAATCATATCTTTAGTGGTCGGAACCATTATAATTATTACGGGGTTTGTAATAACTCTTGGTTAATTTCCAAAATTTGTGAGGGATAAAATGAAAATAAAAAACCAACTCTTGATAATTTCCTGTCTAATTATTGTCGGTAGTATTTTCTCAGGTTGTGTAGAGCAAGAAGCATCTCCACCTGAAAAAGATATTGAAGAAATTGCTCTAGATGCCACGATTCATTTAAGTAATGGTAACTACACAGAGGTTTACAGTCTTTTTAATTCCGAAATGAAAAATGCACTGTCCCTTCAGCAACTTGAAGAAGTTTGGAACGGTGTAATTACACAATATGGTGAATTCGATGGCATTGTAAAATCAATAACTGAAAATGATTCTGGTTACGATTTGGTATTTGTCACATGTAATTTCTCTATACAAGGCTATTTTGATATCAAATTCGTATTTGATTCCAAAAAACAAATTTGGGGACTGTGGTTTGTACAAACTGATAGATCTGATGAATACCAAACTCCCAGTTATGCAAATACAAATTTATTTGATGAAGAAGAGGTTATAATCGGGCAACAACCTTGGCAACTACCTGCAACATTATCTGTTCCAAAAGGTCAGGGTCCTTTTCCTGCGGTTGTACTTGTCCACGGCTCAGGACCTAATGATAGAGACGAAACAATTGGTCCAAATAAACCGTTTAAGGACATTGCTTGGGGACTTGCTTCAAATGGCTATGCGGTTTTAAGATATGATAAAAGAACAAAACATTACCAAAACGAAATGGCTCAATTAACAAATCTAACTCCTAAGGAAGAGGTTATTGATGACGCAATTGCTGCAATTTCCTATCTGGAAAACCTTGAGAAAGTTAACTCAGAAAAAATCTATCTAGCAGGTCACAGTCTAGGAGCTATGATGGCGCCAAAAATTGCCGAGCAACATCCTCAACTCAGCGGCATAATTCTTTTGGCAGCACCTGCAAGAAATTTAGAAGATCTTTGGCTTAACCAAACGATATATCTTTCATCCCTTGATGGAGAAATTGATGAAAACGATTCCATTGTTATAAATTCAACAAGACAACAAGTAGATAAGATAAAAAACCTGACAATTCAGGAAGGGGAATTAATACTTGGCGCTTACAAGGCATACTGGGAATATCTCTTAACATACAATCAAGTAGCAACTGCTAAAAACCTAACTTTGCCGATGTTCTTTTTGCAAGGGGAAAGGGATTATCAGGTTACAATGCAAGATTATAACCTATGGCAAATTGCTTTAGCAACAAATGAAAATGTAACAATGAAAAGTTATCCAACATTAAATCATTTATTCATATCTGGTAGTGGGACACCAAACCCAGAGGAATATCTTAATTTCAGCAATGTTTGGGAAGATGTAATTGAGGACATTGCTACCTGGATGACAAATTATGAAATTGAGTGAAAAAAATGAAAAAAGTGACAATTACGCTTAATGAAGATATATGGAAATGGTGGAAGGACAATGCATGGATAAACCTTTCACAACTAGCAGAACGCGAACTAAATCGTATTAGGGCTCTAGAAGAAAGAGTTCTGGGAAATTGCGTGAAATGCGGAAGCGAAAAACTCAGATTTGATGGTAAAACTTATCGTTGTGCAAAATGCGGATATGAATACGGGTGATAAAATGAAGTTTTGCCCAAAATGTGGATCTACAAACGTTGAATGGGTTCTTCCCCAGATTTGGTCTAAATGGGAGTGTAGGGATTGCGGTTATATCGGTCCCCTGATTGTCGAAGACGGAAAAATGGCAGAGGAGATAAGGAAAGAATACCTTAAAAAACAAAATAAGATTTAACGTAGAGAGGGAAGAATCATGATGGTTGCCACAACAGAGAATCTACCAGGTAGGGAAATAAAAGAGGTTCTAGGAGTTGTTTTTGGAAGTTGCGTACAAACAAAACACATAGGAAAAGATATCGGTGCAGGATTAAGAACTGTAGTTGGTGGAGAGGCAAAGGCATATACTGAACTTATGGAGGAATCAAGGCGAACTGCCATGGAACGTATGATTAAAGATGCAAAAAAGCTGGGAGCTGATGCAATTGTTGGTATGAGATATGCAACAGCTCAAACAATGCATGGAGCAGCAGAAATAATTGCTTTTGGAACTGCTGTTAAAACTCATTAAATGGTGTGGTAATAATGCATACTGTTGAGGTAAATAATTTAGTTAAAGATTATGGTGCGATTCAAGCCATTAAAGGAATAAGCTTTAATATCGACCAAGGTGAAATTTTTGGTCTAATTGGTCCGAACGGTGCTGGTAAAACAACAGCACTAAGAGTTATTTCCACTTTATTGCAGATAACGTCTGGATCCGTTAAAGTACTTGAATACGATGTAAAGAAAAATCCAGAGGAGGTCAGAAAGCTCATAAGCTATCTTCCGGAAGATGCAGGTGCTTACAAAAATCTTACAGGTAGGGCTTACCTAACATTTATTGCCAATTTTTTTACTTATAAAAACACAAAAGAAATGATTGAAAAAGGAATAACAATTGCCGATTTGGAAGATAGAATTGATGACAAGGTGGATACTTACAGTAAAGGAATGAAAAGACGTCTTTTGGTTGGAAGAGCATTGATGACAGACCCTCGTCTTGCAATACTTGATGAACCTACTTCTGGCTTAGACGTAATAAATGCACAAGAAATAAGAAAAATTATTAAGGACATTACTAGGGCCGGAACAACAGTTTTACTTTCATCACACAACATGCTTGAAGTTGAATATTTATGTGATAGAATTGCCCTTATCTCAGATGGTATTATTGTGGAAAGGGGTCGACCCAAGCAATTGATGGAAAAATACAATGCATCAAATATCGAGGAAGTTTTTACAAAGGTGGTGCAATGAAATCCTTAAATAACATTATAAAAAAAGAAATAAAGGAATTGCTGACACCAGCAACGATTATTCCCATTGTTGTGATGGCTTTTATTTTCGGTTCAATTGGAACTTCTATGGAGGGAATACAGGAGGAACTAGAAGAAAAACCTGTAATTGGATATATTGTCCAAGATACTGGAGATCTTGTTACTCTTGCAGTTTCAATTATAGATAATCGTTCTGAAGTTGTTTTTAACTCTACAAATATTAATGATAAAAGTATTGGATTAGAACAAATTGGTGAAAATGACGGTATGGCACTAATAGTAATAACACAGAACTTTTCGAAAAACATTCATAATAATAAAATGGGCGAAATAGAGGTATATTGGATAATGAAGGGAGCAGGAATAATGGATTCCATCTCTTCTGAGACTGTTGAACAATTAATAGGTTCAATAAATTATGAGATTTCCAAAAGTTTAATTGAAGAAAATTCAACAATAAATGCAACCATTGCCCTGAATCCTTCTAATAAAATAGATACAACTTATTTCAAGGGAAAAGAATTCAATAGACTTTCTCCCGGGATAATAATTGGATTGCTTTCTACTCAATCATTCCTATTTCCAATTGTAATGATGATGATAATTATTGTTGCAGGCAGTATGGTTATTTCATCAATGGCAATGGAAAAAGAAAATAAAACCCTTGAAACATTGCTAACACTTCCTGTCAAAAGAACAAGTATTGTTACAGGAAAAATTGTAGCAAGTGCGGTTGTTGGTTTGATTTTTGCAATAATTTATATGGTTGGTATGAGCCGATATTTCTCAGGGTTAAATTTTTCAGTACAAGAGTTAAACCTTGCGGATTTTGGTCTGGCCCTTACATCAGATGATTTTGTTCTAATGGGAATTTCATTGTTTGTTGCGTTAATTTCTGCATTAGCTCTATGTATGTTGCTGGGAACACTTGCAAAAAATTACAAAAGTGCACAGACTCTTACTTTTCCAATTACCATGCTTGCTCTTGTTCCGATGTTTTTTACGATGTTTGCAGATTTTGACACACTTCCATTGGCTTTGAAAGCACTTGTTTTTGCAATACCGTTTTCTCATCCGATGATGGCTGCACGTGCACTGATTTTCAATGATTATCTTTTAGTTGTTTCAGGTATAATATATGTAACAGTATTTGCAATTGTTACTATTAGTATCGTAGTTTGGGTGTTCAAAACTGATAAACTACTCACTGGAAGTATACGTCTGAAGAAATTTGCTGATTTGAGAAAACACTATCGTTCAAGATAGAAATGTCCATGAAAAAAATTGCAATCCATTTGCGGATTTTGAAACCATCGGGGCATTTGATGCATATGCAATAACAGCTATTTCAATGCGGCCAAAACCAAATAATTTTGGCATGTCTATTGTTGATGTTTCTCCAGATGGAACGGTGCTGATACTAGAGACTATATTTTTATTGATTTTATTTAAAAATCCCCCAGTTATCTTAATTGCAGCATTTACATCATATAGTGTATTTTCCCCGATATTTCCAATAATTATAGAATCCTTCTTAATAGTAATAGAGATCTCGGATTCTTCTCCAATTTCTGGAAATATTTTGCTCCACTCTTCATGTCCAGACGCACTGGTTTTTACTAGATACATTAGAAGTTTGGGGTATCCCTGTTCTGGAGTTGAATATGTTGCACCAGTTAATATGTAACCTTTGTCAGAAGTTTCTTTTAATTTTGTGAATCCTGCATTTCCTAACCCTTGGAAGATTCTGCGCCATTCTTCGTTTCCATTCTCATCAGTTTTAAGGATTAATCCTTTTGAATCGGAATCTCCAGCAATAATAAATCCAGAATCAAGACAAATTAGTAAAGAACTACCACATCCTGAATCATTAAAATTAAAGAATTTGACCCACTCCTCCTTTCCAAGGCAATCAGTTTTCAGAAGTAATAACATTTGTTTGTCTGGGGCAGTGTATTGATCTGTATCATATGAATATCCGGTAATGATAAATCCATCATCATTGGTTTGTTTCACGCTTAAGCCATTGCTCAGCTCATGATAATTGTAAGTCTTATGCCACTCTTCATTGCCATTTTTATCGGTCTTCATTAATATCATAAAGCCTTTCATAGGAGTTTTTAAACCACCCTCACTTCCTTGACCAGTTAAAATAAAACCTTCATCAGAAGTCTGATGTACATCATATCCCATGGTATAATTAAAAAAATCAAAATTTCTACGCCATTCTTCATTTCCCTGTTCATCTATTTTCAAAAGTACTGTGACTATCAAACTTTCATCATCGTTAATTGATTTAATACCCAATCCTGACAGAATATAACCATTATCTTTGGTCTGTTTCATAGAACAACATAGGAAAGCATCGTCTGCATCATAGGTTTTATACCATTCGGTATTTCCATTTTTATCTGTTTTCAATAATAAGGCATTGTATCCTAGTTCATAGACAATATATCCACCAACAGCAAATCCCCCATCTGAGGTTTTATGAATTGATATACCAGATGTCCATTTAGAATTTGGATATTGAAAAGTTCTTTCCCAAAGTTTATTTCCTTCAAAATCAGTTTTGATTAGTACTAATTCAAAATAATAATCTAAATTATATCCAAAATCTAGAAAACCTGTATAACCTGTAAGAATGTAACCATCGCTGACCTGGAGTACATCAGTTGCGACGTTGTATATAATTTTATCATTATCAATTTGAAAATTTGATTTATCATTTAACGTGGCCGGTATAGAATACGGGTAAATTATTGGGTTTATTAGCAAGTTATTATCAAATAATTTATTTTCAGGCGATATTTGTTGGTAGAACTCATTACTACTTTTTACTGTGTAAATAGTACCAAAAGATAACGATACTAACAGCGCCATTACAACTAAAATTTGCCAGTTACTTTTCCTCCGCATAATTTTAATTCTCACAATTAAAATAATAATAATGCCTATTTAAACATTATTGAATACTCGAGATTATTTTTATAAAATTATCTAAGTTATTGTTAAATTATTATGCGACTATCTAATATTATTTAGTAACCCACCTCTTTTGTATATTTCCAGTTGTGACTTTGAAAAAGGCTTAGCAAAATAATTCTTAACTTGGGTCTGATCAAATATTTCGCCAGTTGAAAAATCAACATTTAACGTATCCATCTCATCAATTTGACTGGTGATGTTAGGTGCAATCAGGATCGGCATTGCATTATTTATCGCATTTCGCTCGTAAATAGCACCGAAAGATTCAGCAATTATTACACTTATTCCAAGGGATTTAAAACAATCGACAGCCTGCTGACGTGAACTTCCGCAACCGAAGTTTTTCCCCGTGACAATAATGTCACCTGGTTTTGCTTCTTTTGCGAAATTTTCAAATCCCTTTAGATTGTCAAATGTGTACTGCCCCATTTCCTTAATGTCAGTAATTGACAAATACCGGTTATGGAAAATCATATCTGTATCAATGTTGTCTTTCTTTATTACCCATGCTCTTCCTTTCACTTCTAATTTAGGTTTAATCACTATAGATTTTTTTTTCTCAATAAATGATGTTTTTGTTTGTATTTCAACGGGTTTCGGCTTTACAGGTAGCGATTTTGCTGTAGTTATATAGCCTGCCACAAGAGAAGTTGCGACAGTTTCTGGAGAAGCAAGGTAGATGTCACCACTGCCTTGTTTTCCAACAAAATTCCGGTTTCCGGAAGAAACTGTTACTTCACCTTTTCCTGTTTGACCAATTTGACCGGCAGCACAACCAGCACATCCAGCAGAACCTACTAAGGCTCCTGAGTTTTTGAAAATCTGAATTATGCCATTATCAAGACATTGTTTCCAGATTGAATCGGTCGAGGGAACAATTTTTAGAATCCTTCCGGGAGCCACTTTTTTATTTTTTAATACATTAGAAGCAGATTTCATATCTTCTATGCGACCATTGGTACAAGATCCGATAAATCCTGAATCAACAGTAGTACCCTCCACATCTTTAACACTTACAACATCTTCAGGATGACCTGGACGTGAAATCATAGGTTCAAGCCCATTAATGTCGACTTTAATAACATCAGCATAACTTGCATCTGAATCGGCAACTAAATCATTCTTTTGGGGGGTGAATAAAACAATAATTCCGCCCATCTCTGTTGCCATAGAGGAAATTGTAATGCGTCCATCTAGCGATAAATTATCAACATATTCACCATAGATTTCTGCAGAGTATCCTAAAAGTCCGTTTGCACCAAATTGCTGCAGCAACCTTAGTGCAATATCCTTGGGCGAGGCATGTTTGGACGGCCTTCCCTCAAGCAATATTTTTAAAGATGGCGGAACCTTGAACCAAACTTTACCATAAGCCCATGCGTGTGCAATATCTTTGTCACCCATTCCCTGACCAAATGCACCATATGCACCTAGTATATTTGCGTGGGAATCGGTTGATACAACCGTTGATCCTGGCTTAGCAATTCCCTCATCGATGACAAGATGAGTTCCGATACCACTGTTTATGTCAAAAACCTTAATTCCATGTTGACGAGCAAAAATCCTGCAGATGTGTTGGTTTGCCGCATACTTTTGATCACATCCCCCGGGGTTACAGTCAAATGTAAAATAGGTTTTAGAGGGATTTTCAATTGGAAGATCAAATTCCTCTAGGTTTTTTACTACATTTGCTCCCCCAAAATCTCTTGCGATTCTTACATCAATATCAACATCAATGATTTCATCAATAACAGCCTTTTGTGAGGAATGTTTCTCGAAAATCTTCTGAATCATTGTTTTGCCCATTTTTAACACCCGCCAAGAGATAATTAAAAAAACTATGTAACTTTTCTTAATTTCCTACCTTTGTAGATGGCCTCTGCAAAATTTATTCTTCTCATTCTGGGCTGCGACATTATCTCCTCAAAGTAATGAGCGGAAAGACCTGCAGTCCTGCCATAGATAAAGAGAGCTTTGGCAATTGAGGGATCAAGACCCATATCTGCTACAATTGCACCAATTACACCATCAACATTAATCGGGAGGGTCATACCTCTAACCTGAGAAAAAATCTTTGTCACCATCTTAGAAAGTTCAACATGTTTACCAGCAACACCAGTTTGATCAGCAAAATTCCACAAAACATCACGCCTAGGATCTTTATTATGAATCCTATGCCCCATGCCTTCGATCCTTTTTCCAGATTCGATGTATTCTCTCATCAGATTACGTGTAGCCACTTCTAGGCTGATTTTTTCTTTTTTAGATTTTAAAATGCACTCATCAAAGAATTCGGCTGCTTTTGCACCGGCACCACCATGAACATCAGTAATTGCACCGATACCGTGAGCAACCGCCACCTCATATGCAGCCCGAGTTGATGAAGCAATTAACGTGGCTTGTGCGGAAGGAGGAGTGACTCCATGATCAACACATGCAGTAATCATAGCCTCAATCATTTTAGATTTTTTATTATCAGCTTTTTCGTTGCCAGTAATAGCACGGTAAATAATATGCGAAAAAGGCTCATTATCTCGGATATTTTCTAAGGTTTTTTCATTGCCAAGTGCGCAGGCTAAAAATCTGGCCATTCTTCCAATTGCAAATGCCGTTTTTTCAACGTTTTTATTAACTCCCTCTCCTTGAAATTTCGCAATTTTTTCGTCTACGAGAAGATATTTGACTAGAGTTTTTGAAATATCTTCATCTTTGAGACGTTTAATCTTTGGCGCTGGAATTTTTGCAGCGGTAATTGCGATTTTTCTGATATCTTCAAGTGATTTTTTATCAGGAAACTCACCTTCTATCAAAAGAAAAGCAGTATCTAAAAACCCCTTTTGTTTAACAATGTCTTGAAGGGAGTATCCAGATATTATCAAATTATTTGGCTCAACTTTTGTAATAAGTGTCCCCCACCCTACCTTTTTCGGTGGGGCATCCCATACAGATTTCATTTTTTCAAAATAATTATTTACATCAAAGTAGGTTTTATTATTAAGCTTCTTTTTTACCTCTTTAATAAGATCATATTGACTATTTACAACTGGAATGCCTACACTTTCAAGTGCGGCTTTTTTTGACTGGAAAGTACCGTATGCCTTTCCCGGAGAGACAATAGCACCTGCGTGACCCATTGTTTTTCCTTCAGGAGCATTTGCACCAGAAATAAGAGTGACTATAGGTTTAGGATACTTCTTAGGATTGTTTTTGATATCTTCTGCTAGAAGTTCTTCCTGATAGCCACCAATTTCGCCAGCAACAACAACAAGATCAGTATGTTTGTAGCCCATCACAACTGGTACAAGTTCACGAAATGTTGAACCAATTGCACCATCGCCACCAACACCAATAACAGCATTTTGAGCAATACCAACACTAGCCAGAGCATCTGAGAGATGATACAAAATTGCGCCGCTTCTTGAAATAATTGTTACGCCTTTTGGTCCAAATGAGTTAGAGGATGTCTCTTCTGGATAAAAAATGTCGGGCAACATCCCAATTTTAATATTTTCAGGTGGAAAAATAATGCCCGGTGTGTTGCCACCAATTAGCATAGTGTTGTTTTTTCTTGCGGCAACAATAATGTCACGTACATCTTTGAGTGGGATACCCTCGCTAATGAGAGTAACCAATGGAATTCCTGCTTCAATTATCTCAATTGTGGCATCCTTTGCAGTCGAATAATGACGCCAAATACTGGCAGCAGCAATGTAAGGATGTTTCTTTAGACAGTCCTTAACGTTGTCATACACGGGAATGGTTTCCATTAGACGAGTTCCACCTTTCCCAGGTGCGATACCTGAAGTAATTGTTGTACCATATTGTTGCATAAGTTCGGCATGTCGCGTTCCCTGCCCACCGAGGCCAACGACAATTGTTTCGACTTTGCCCGTTTCTTTGATTTTTTGTGCAATTTTAGGGTTTCTGCTTTTGACCAGATAATAAAGCATTCCTTGATCTGCTTGTAATTTTTTCATACCTTCCATCCCCTAGATTCAAAAGCCTCTTTGATTCCTTCACGGATAACATCAGCCATGATTTTTTGGTTGCCCACAACAATTTTTACATTTTTCATCGCTTCGGGGTTTTCTGCATATGTTTTTTCTAAAAATGCTCTTGCGCTAGGTAAATCTGTTCCAACCATTCTACCATAAATTGGAATCATACGTCTCTTCGATTCAAATCTGTCTAATATTGCCTGCACCATGCCTCGGATGAAAACATCACAACTTGATATCCCACCAAATCTCGAAGTGATGATAATATCTACAGTTTCATTATCCATTAAAAGATGGAACATATCAGCAACACGGTTTTGAGGTGGACCGCCCCCACTGTCCATGAAATTAATTGGAATTACCCTATCCTGGAAGTATCGTTTCCCAATTGTTTTAACCTCATCAATTGAAAAAATACCGTAGCCTGCTCCTCCCGGCACTAGACCCACATATAGTTTTTTCTTATCCTTTATATGATCTTCTGTTAATAGATCAACATATGGAAAACCAGAAGTTTGGGCTTTTAGTTCGTTTTTTGTCCGTTCAGATACATCATGTCTTTTTTCTTTTATTCCGAGCATTTCAAGTAGTTCAACCTGTCTGTATAGAGAGTTATCATCTAATACAAGTTTAGCATCAGCTGCGACGAGGCCTTTTGAGGTTATAATCAATGGGTTGATTTCGCAAAGCCGAGCATCGAATTTTTGATATGTCTCATACAGCTTTGAAATGACATCTTCGATCTCCTTTTGCAAAGATTTTTTTCCACTTAAATTTTTTACCAATTTAGTTGAAAGATCCTCAGCAATTTTTTTAGGGAGGGTTTTGTCATTACCAGGGATTTCCTTTTTTAAAATAGCGTCAGGTGTTTTACTCGCAACCGTCTCAATATCAACCCCGCCTTTTGAACTTGCTATAACTACGTTATTAAAATCGGCAGGATCCATTGTTACACCAATATACAGTGCACTGATTTCATCAACTGCCTTTTCAGCAAGAACACTTTCGACAGGAAAACCTTTGATTTTAAGTTTGAACAGTTCTTCGGAAAGTTTTTTTGCTTCATGCAGATCATTTGCTTTTTTGATACCTCCAGCTTTCCCTCTTCCTCCAGATAGAACCATTGATTTAAGCATCACCGGAAAATCAATATTTAGTTTGTCAAGATCTTTTAAAGAATGAATAACTCCATATTGTTTTGGAATAGGAATTTTCATTCTGTCAAAGACTTTTTTCGCCTCGTATTCATACAACTTCATTTATTTAGACTCCATTTTTTGAGATTTTTTGATTTCAAAATCAATAAAATCACAGTGATGCACAATAAATGCTTCAGGTGAACGTTCAGTTTTGTCCCCTTCGTGAGAGTGAGAATAAATAATGTGAACAATTTCATCTGGGACACCACACTGCCAGGCAAGTTTAGCTCCCGATACCGGATGTCGGAATTTCTGCCCAAATTTTCCCTTGACAATTTTTCCATCAACTCTGTCATATTCAAGCATTTTTCCTACGTCATGTAACAGGGCCCCGGCAATTAGATAATCCTTATTCAATGGTTCTTCTCTTAGATCCATTACAGCTTTAACAAGATGTGTTACTCTCCTTGTATGATCGGTAAGTTTCCCAGAATTTTCAAAAAGAAGCGTGAATGGTACTTCATCAAGCTTATTCCATCCACCTTTCTCTGTAGCCTTTTGCCAAACAGCAATTATTTTTTCTTTTATGTCACTGCTCTTGATCCATTGAAGCTCTTCCGAAAAGCAAGTTTTGATATCATTTGTCGAAACCATATAAGACCCCCGAAATTGAGTTTGTAATAAAAAATGCTGTTATTAATATTGTTGCCAGGATTGTAAATCCTTAAAATAAGAAAAAATCAACATTATAAAATACCACAGATTGATTACATTTGGAATAAAGGGAAGGAGAAGAGGTGATTTAGAGGGAAATTTGGATGGGCTCTCTAAATTCAAAACTTATTGCCTTTCCTTCCCGAAATATCCATAAACTATTAATATACGATAGATTTAAGTGTTTTTTTCGCAGATAATTGTGCATACGTATATGCATCTAAATTATCATGATTTTTTTAGATTGATAGGTCCAAGAAATCATTTTTAGGTAAGAAATGTAAAGAAAATTTAAATAATGAAATATTTAATATTAATCTTAAAATAAAACGAAAGATGATTACATTGGGGTCTAGTCCGAGTAAGAAACTTACAAAGGTTGATGCAATAATAGTTGTAGTGCTAATTATTATTGCAGGAGTTGTTCTAACTAAGGCAGGCTACATAAATCTTCCAGGATTAAAGGAACCAGAACCAACCGAAACTGAAGAGCCTGAACCAATCATCCAAATCCCAACCCCCCCAACATCAATCGGCTCTGAATATGCAGGATTTCTAAGAGCAGTTTCACCGGAAGATGAAGGTTCTCATTATGATAAACTTCTAATTGGTAGAGAATGGTGGTATTTTGGTGCCGTTTTAAACGGAGAAGACTGTGAACTTCAGGGCTGGACAGTATCGATTAGTTTTAATCACATGGCAGCAGGAGATTTGATAGGCACGCTCAAACCAGATGTTTTGGTCTTGACTTTGAATGGACCAAACGGTGAAGAATACGGCGGCCTAATTAACAAGGAAAGAGGACTAGGAATAATTTCAAAACCAACTTTGCAAGCAAAAACACCTGGAGTCAGCATAAAATACGAAAAATCTTGGGCGGAAGGTCTTATGCCCGAGTGGCAAGTTCATGCCGAGGATGATGATATTGACAAAAATCACGATATAATTGTGGACCTACACTATTTTGCACCATCTGATCCCCTTTGGACAATAGGTGAAAGGGCATTTCAAAAATCTGAAAGTCTAATTGCCAGCTATGTATTTTTAGGTTGTGAAGTTACCGGAACTATAGAAATCGATGGAAGAATTTATGTTGTATCAGGCACAGGGCATCATGAGCATTCGTGGTCCCCCGGGGTTGTTACAAGAGGATTAATAGGCGGATGGGATTGGTGTTACATAGCTTTTGACAATGGATGGAATCTTTACTTTACAAATTATTATCCAACCCCACAATATTTTTCAACTAAGATATCGCAATCTAATCCACTTGCGACGTTGATATTGACTACCGATAATGGGATTACTTTTACTGCTCTAGATGATATAGAATTTCAAATTACCAAATCCGATGAGAGGATATTTCCATTTGTTAAAATGCCGGCGGAATTTAGCCTTTCAGCAAAACCTAGTATACTACAACCTTTCTTAACTCCATATAAAATTGAACTGGAATTAAGCATTATTTCAAAAAACACTTGTGAAAAAGTCTGGAAAGTACCAACTTACATGGGTATGAAAGTTGGGATGAGTTCTATCGAAGGTAAGATATCTTGGACAGATAGAAAGGAGGGAAATCAGGAGGTTGAACTAATAGGTACAGGAACAATCTGGAGCATGAGAGCATTGGTCTAGAGCTAAATTATCTCGACAATACCTTGATCTGCATCAACAAAAATATTGGCCCCATCTGCTATTTTTGATATATCTACCTGATCCACACAAGGAATTCCAGCCAAAATTACCCCGGTTGCAACGATTGTCTCTGTTTCTTGGTTGATTATTGCAGCAGGTGCAACATTGTTCTTTTTTAATCCGTAGATTACATAGGAACCTACAGTTGAGCCCTTGCCGCAAGGGAAAACTAATATTTTACCATTTACAGATCTTCCTTCTAGAGGATGACCTTTCTCAATTACTTTTCCTGTTTTGATGTCTATTCCGCCATAGAATCCTATTGGCTCTGAAGTAACTATCGCCTCACCTTTGGCCTTACCCGGTGAAATCATCCGTCCTTTCATTGTTGACCCTCCAATAAATAGTAAATATTTGCAAAAACAACCTCTTGTTTGCAAAATCCTGGTAAGTAATTTGCAGCCTTACCTGAATTAACTCCTGTAGTCTTGTAACCCATCTGTTCTATGGGTGATACAACCATGCAGGTATCTCCAACCACATGGCCGCCAGCTTTTTCAATTGTATCCGTAAACCCCATTCTGTCGGCTGCTTCTTTCATCATACGTGATGTACAAATCCAAAGCGGTTTTTTCAAATGTTTTCCTTCAATTTGTTGGGCGACCAATGAAATCTCTCTTAATGAGGCATGAGGGCAACCTAAAATAACTATATCTGGATTTTTTCCAGTATTTAATTTTTCGTAAGTATCCTTAAGTTCCTTTTCACCTATTGAAATAGTCTCTAAACCTTTTTTTTCTACAAGATCTGCTTCAGGCGTTAAACCCTCAACATGGTACAAAGCAACAGCACCAGATGCAGCCATTGCAGCCCCAAGTGCTTTTAATTGATCTGTATCTGCATCTTTTATTCCAGTAAAATATGGGATTTTGTTTTTTACTTGTTTTCCAACGTAATATCCTAGAGCTCCAAAATCTGATGAAAATTCTAATCTTGCGCTGACATCAACCCTTACATTAGGTTGACGTTCTTGCCAAAGATGCAGTCCATAATTTGGGGTTTTACCGCATATTCCTGCAGCCAAAGCAGAAGGACCGCCCTCCCTGTTAGTACGAGCACCAATTACAGAGTTTGAAAATGATACTGCAGAAGATTCTGACCAGGCAATATGTTCCCGAAATCTTGGAAGATTTCCCGCAAGATATGGGGTGCATGTAGAAGTAATTATAATTCCCATTTCCTTAAATGACTGCATAATTTGCAGTTGGTTTTTTGCAAATTCCTTTGGAAAACCCAGCTTTTTCCAGTTTTCAAGGTCCATTCCTGCGGGATTTAGAAATGTAAGAACTTTGACTTTCGTTCCTTTTGATGCCATGTCCTCTAAAAATTCCATTCCGGGATCCCCAATTGATTTATAAGATACCCCTGCTACTTGGACTGAACCTACTGGAATCATTTGATCGGCACCATAAATATCACCAAGTCTTGCCAGCAACCGAAACATTCGTTCCATTACCTCGCCATGCTCTCCGTCAAGTATTTTTTCCTCATCTTTAGTTAAATACAAGATACCAACTCCTTACAATTTTTAAGAATAATTTCAATGTCTTTTTTTGAAGCATTATCAATGTGAATACCCCCAACAGCAACAACTGTTTTTTTAAATTTTTTACATGCTGATTTTGCGACTAGCTCTAAAACTTCATAATCATGATGGTTCTTTAGTGAAATCGTTTGGGGATTTTTTCCAGGTTCACATATTACAGCTCCACCGATATGGGGTTTTTCTCCTCCCCCCAGAATATAAACTGTGTCTTGACCAATTTCAAAGCGTTCTAACCAAATCTTGTGTTTTCCCTCACCTGAGGTAATCATTTACATCAACTTTCTGATACTTCACTAATTCATACTTGCTCTTGTCAACATCTGAAGGTATTGTTGCATCAAATCCGACTTTTGTGGTAAGAGTTTTTTTTCCGGACTCGTGCTTTCCTGAAGGATCAAGCGAACTTCCAGGCATATCGGGTTTTATTACTAGATCCTTGTGTCCCTGGAACCGAGTGGCAATTGACCATTCTATTGCATTGGGGTTAAAAATATCAACATCTTCGTCAACTATGACAACATGCTTCATACTTTTATGCCCTCTAAAAGCAGCTTCAATTGATTTTTTTCCATCATCCGGATGTTTTTTACCGATTTGTACAACTCCATGAAGCCAGGAACCGCCGCCCATTGTAACGAGGACGTTTTTGCAATCTACTTCCTTACTTACTTCATCATAAATTGTCGGTTCCTTTGGCATTCCCATTAGTATCTTGTGTTCAAATCTTCCGGGGATTAAAGCTTGATACATAGCATCTTTCCGATGGGTAATGCAATCAACTACAAAGACTGGCTCTTGCCTTTCAAAATCACGGGTTTCAGTTAAATCTACAAATGGACCCTCACGGTCCAAATCCTTTGTCAATCGTCCTTCTAAAACTATCTCGGATTCTGCAGGGACCTCTAAATCTTTCGTAACACATTTTACGAGTGGAGTTTGATACAGCGCATTAGCAATGGAGAATTCATCAACCCCTGGCGGGGGACCAAGAGACGCCGCAATCATTACCGGGACGGAATTTCCAATACAAACGGCCATTTCAAGATCGCCTTTTAACTTATCATATGTTGTTCTGGTCTGACGATTTTTTATCAGTCTGGCAGTAAAACGATTTTTTCCAATCTCCATTAAGCGATGATAAGAAACATTTCTTCCGGTTTCAGGGTCTTTAATAGTTGCAACCGTTGCGGTAGCGTACCTACCCCCATCTCCCTTTAGATGATGTAGTAAAGGAAGTTTACTAATATCTGGATTATGCAAGATAACCTCTTGGCATGGCCCAGAATCTAGTATTTTTGGCTTTAAAGGATTAAGAAGCGAATCTACCAGTTTAAATAAAAGCTTATCTTTTGTAGTTCCCAGGCCCTTTGAAATAATGTCACGATCTGATGTAATGCCTGCAAAAAGTGGAAAGTCATATCCTTTAACATTTTCAAAAATTACAGGTTTTTCATCCATTGAATAAATAATATTTGCAATCTCATATTGGACGGAAACTTCCTTTTTTAT
Source organism: Thermoplasmatota archaeon (assembly GCA_016936135.1). Lineage (GTDB taxonomy): Archaea > Thermoplasmatota > E2 > DHVEG-1 > DHVEG-1 > JAFGPP01. Next base: position 15,541 of record JAFGPP010000005.1, on the reverse strand, counting down.
CCTAGTTAGTTTATCTTCTTTCTCTAGAGAAGAAAGGAATTTTCTTAAATTCATATTATATTATCCCTTCTCTAACAACTCCAATTTTTGTTTTTAAAACCTTGAATCCTTCTTTCTCGATAGCATTAGCGACTTCTTCCTGCAAATCTTTTCCAGGAGTTAATGCAAGCATGTTTCCTCCAAGGCCTCCCCCGGTTAGTTTTGCACCGTAAGCGCCAGATTCTCTGGCAATATTAACTAAAAAGTCGAGTTCTCTAGAAGAAACTTCAATCTGTTGTAATAATTTATGATTCTCATTCATCAGTTTTCCAATTTCTCTGAAATTTTCTTCTTCAAGTGAACGTTTTGCTAAATATGCAATGTTTTCGGCCCTATCAAATATCTTTTGATATTTTTCCGGGTTCTTCTCCCTTCTTTCCCTTACACCTGCAACGGCCGCAGTGGTATTTGCAACTTTTCCCGTGTTGCCCATAACAATTTCCACTGGAGTAGATAATCGGATTTTGTTCATCACGTTGGTATCGTTTTTTTGAAACCAAATTAAACCGCCATATGTTGAAGCTGTGTTGTCTATTCCAGATGGCGTACCATGATAGCCCTTTTCCCCCTCATATGCAATATCATTGATTTCCTCATCCGTTAGATTCAAACCGTAATGCTGAGAAAGTGCCCGTGCAATTGCAACGCATGAAGCAGCACTGGCACCAATTCCACTTGCAGCATAGAGGTTTCCCCCTAATTCAATTTCAATTTCTGCGTTATTTCTATCAATACCCATTTTTGCTAAAATACGGTTGAGAGAATCTTTCTGCTGTTCAGACTTATCTTCTTTATAGCTGGGTGTTGCATCTCTATTATCTTTTAAGATAATGTCCGAGCTTGAAGATGGATTTACCCTTGCAAGGGTGTACTGTCCAATAGCAGATACGATTGCTGGTACCCCATAAACGACAAAATGTTCATTAAATAAAATTGCTTTTCCAAAACCTATGCCCTCGCCGGTCATTTCTACCACATAGACTACTACATGAGTAATATTCTGATAAAATACCATAATCTCTTAATGTTTTTTATGCTTGCGGTAAAAATTTCGCAAAAAAGCAGAATTAACTTTATAAATCGATTATATTCACAGATATCAATGAAGGAAAACATAAGAAATGAACTTAAAATCTCGAGGAAAAATTTGTCATCATCTCTAGTGGAAAAAAAAAGTCTAATAATTAAAGAAAAACTCTTCGCCACATCTGAATTTATTAGATCACAAAAAATCCTTTTTTATATTTCTTATGATAACGAAGTTAGAACGCATGAAATGATAAAGGAGAGTATAGATTGTGGGAAAATTGTTTGCGTTCCGTTTGTAAAAAAAAATGAGCATAGGATAATACCTATTAAACTTGAAAACTGGAATGATCTAGAGATAGGCTCGTATAATATTTTGGAACCTAAGCAAAATAAATTAAAAAAATTTCCATTAGAGGAAATTGAACTGATAATTGTTCCAGGTATTGGATTTGACGCCCGTGGCAATCGCATTGGTCATGGTATGGGTTACTACGATAGATTGCTTAGTATTACAAATAACTGTTTCAAGATAGGATTGGGATTTCATTGTCAAATAGTTGAGTACATTCCCGCAGACCCACATGATGTCAGGCTAGATATGGTAATAACTGAAAAAAAATCATTTAAGTGCAAAATTTAAGTAACAATATCTTTTAGTTTGTTTTCTTCTATTGCCTGTTCTATTTCCATGGCAATTCGATCACCGTAGCTGATGGAATCTCCGTACAAATAACCTGAATGAGGAGTAAAACGAGTAAGAGGGCTGCCAGGAATTCTCATTGAAACATCAAAGACTATCATCTCTTCCTTACCTTTATCAGCAGCAATTGCACCTTGTAAAGCAAACGGGCCAATAATTCCTGGAGGGCACTCTTTCTTTGTTGTTTTCACAAATTTTTCCCCTAAATCAAAGATTTTTTCGATAATTGATTCCTTCGTAGTTGCTGCAATATGTCCTGTCTCGATTATTTTTGGACGCAGGTATCTTAACACTTCTAATTGTTCAGTTGCGGGAAGACGAATTAATCCGTCAAGGTTTGTTTGTCGTCTTGTATCTGTACCCATTATCTCTAGTTCGTCGTTAATTACAGAATAAAAATAGTTGAAATTTATCTGTGCACCGATTACGTACTCTTCTATTACGGCTTTTTCCAAGGAATCCTTTGTTATCATTTTGATATCGAGAAGATTTTTTGCCTTTTTTTGGTAATCTTGATAGTTAGATGCGTAAAAAAAAGCTCTTTCGTATCCTCTTATTGCCTCGTTAACCTTGATAATTACTAGACGATCTATGTCTTTAGGTGATTTGAAAATTTTTGGAAATCTGATGCCAGCCTTTTCCAATAAATAATACTGATTCTTTGGCACATCTCTTTCTTCCAGTTTTAGCATTCCACGAGTTCCAAAAATTGGTACAAGAAAATTATTTTCTATATCTGCAAAATTGAAATATACCCAAAAATATCTGTTGTGAATAAAGATCGTATTTTTTTCGCGCAGCAATTTCTGGACATCACTTCTAATTATATCAGAAAATTTGTCGAGTACTATTGTTTCGTCAATACATCCCCTTCCATCTTTGCGCTTCTTGTAATACTTAGTATAAGTTTTCTCTCTTCCTTTCTGGCAAACAGCAAGTGTATGAAATCCCAATTTTTTTGCTCCCCTGCAGACATCAAGAGCAGAATGCCCACCGAGAACACCAATAGTTATATTTTTTTTATCGTATGAATCAGCCATTTCCTGGATTTTTCCTCTATTAATCATATTAATGCTACCTGCCATGCAATTATTTTATTTGAATTTCGGTCTTTTAGATAAATAAGTTGGCAAAGGCGATGTTGCTTGAGGAAAACCTTTGATCTGAGACTTTATCAGTTCAAATAACTCATTTATTGAATAGGATTTATTGCTGTCACCGATGCTTACCGCTCTAAATCTAGGGGTAAATTTCTTACCTGTTTTTTCTTTTTCACCAATAACAATGATTACAGGAATCCATTCCTTTTCCGCATCTCTAATTTTACGGCTTACGCTTTCCTCGCGGTCATCAATATCGGATCGAATATGATACAACTCTGAGATATTCTTTAAAACATTAACATATTCTTCACAATCTTTTATAAACTTATTGTCAACTGGTATGAAACGGATATGTGTTGGTGAAAGCCATAAAGGAAGCATTGGCTTTTGACCTTTGTTCATTTTCATAGCTTCTTTTTCAAGTAATGCATAAATTACCCTTTCTATTGCACCCGATGGACTGCAATGAAGAATCAAAGGATGATTCTGGGTTCCATTTTTATCTGTGAATTTTATATCGTATCTTTCTCCATTTTCAATATCAATTTGATCTGTGCTTAAGGCTGATGCCTTATCTGACATATCAACAAAGTTGAATTCAAATTTCAATATAAAATAAAAAATTCTCTCATCCCACATCTCTATTAAAATGGGTTTTTTAAATTTTTTAACTAAGTCTATTAAGAAATTCTTGTTTTTTTCATAAAAATCCCTAGTAGTTCTAAGGGCCATCTCTATATCATCATTTTCGATTCCTATGTCATTTAAAACACTCAGACATAAATCAAATCTTACTTTAAACTCACTCATAGCCATCTCTAAATCTGAAACCATTGCGTGAACATCAGGCATTGTAAAAGCTCTTAGTCTTCTTAGCCCAGTGAGTTCACCTGATTGTTCTCTTCTAAAAGAATACCTTGTTAATTCATAGATTTTAAGAGGTAAATTTTTATAGCTAATAGTTGCGTCATGGGCCATTAAAAACTGCCCAAAACATGCTGCAAATCTGAGGAAAAAATTTCTCTTATCGCTTTCCACTTGATATTGCCGTGCAGGAAATCTTTGTAAATACTTTGATAGTGTTGGATGATCCATATCATACATTATTGGAGTTTCTACTTCTAGTCCACCGTATTCAACCACTCTTTTGGTTACATATTCCTCAATTAATTTTTTTATAAACCTGCCTTTCGGATAAAATCTCATGTTGCCTCCATCGGAGGCAGGTTCATAATCTGCTATTTCCAATTTTTGCATTAACTTAACGTGGGCTGGTTCCTGCTTGACCGCTCTTGATTTTTCTTTTTCATAAAAGGAAAATTTCCTTAAATTTTCATGCCCTTCAAAGTTAAATTTACCGATATCTAATAACTGCCCATCCTCTGTTAAAATATTCCAATAAGAACTAAGTTTTCTTTCCTTTTTCAATGATTCCGATTCTTCATCAACAGGAACAATTTCACGCGAAAGCTCTGAGAGAGGATGACCCTTACAGGATATTTTAAAAGATTTGTACCAACCAAATGGTGAGCGTTTTACATTGTAATTGTTTTGCTTTAATTCATACTCGATTTCAATTAATATTTCTTGTGCCTTTTTTGGACTTGCCAGATTACTAGATAAATGAGCATATGGGTAAAGCATTATGTTTTTAACTTTTAGTTGCTCGGCAGTTTTAATAATTTCATCGGCTGTTTGTTTGACCGATTGACTAGGAGATTTTTCATCTATTTTTTCAACAGCAGTGAAAGCAGTTAGCGCCTCATCAAGCCTACCCTTTTTAATAGTAGTTTCTTCAGGTTGCTTAATTGCCTTGTCTTTAACCTCATATTCAATGAAATCACTATGGATTAATAACAACTTCATATAGACTCGACTCCCGTAAACAAATTAGCCGTTTTTAAAGATAATGTTATCAGTCTATTGGGGGAGGCGGCGGAGGTGTTAAACACCGTCACAAAAAAATTTAGTCGAACGTACTTGCAATCCCATCTCTCCGCCTAATTTAGAATAAACTTTTCAATATAAGTAAGTTTCGATAAATAAAAATAATGACGTTCATTGGTTAAAAATAATCTATTATTAGGAGCAACGGCTCATCAATATTTGATTTGTTAATTAAATGCATTTACGGTAGGATTCTGCATCCAGTAATTTGTCCAGTTCTTTCTTGTCTGCTATTTCCATTTCAATTAACCATCCGTCATTGTAGGGATCTTGATTTACAGTTTCCGGTGCATCCTCAAGTTTTTCATTTACTTTTAGTATTTTTCCGCTAACAGGTGCATATATCTCAGAAACAGATTTCACTGATTCAACTATACAAAGTTCCTCTCCCTTCTTAATTTCCTTGCCTATGGCGGGTAATTCCACAAATACAATGTCGGTAAGTTCAGACTGTGCATGGTCAGTAATACCTACCTTGGCTTTATTTCCTTCAACTTTCAACCATTCGTGGGTTTCAGTGTATTTTAAACCCTCTCTAATCTCTTCTCCCATGATTAATCACCTTTAACTCATTTTAATTATTTTCAGCCCAATCCTTTTTTACAAAGGGAGGTTTCACGACTTTTGCTTTAACAGGATTGTTTCTTATTATTATATCAAGAATCGAATCCTTTTCACGAAAGTCAGGATGAACATATGCCATTGCAATACCTTTGCTTAAACAGGGCGATAAAGTCCCACTACTAACAACGCCAACGTCCTTTCCATCTTTTTCGACCTTACAGCTATGTCGTGGAATTCCCTTGTCAATGCATTCCAAATAAGTCAAACGTTTAAAATCTCCTTGTTCCTTTTGTTTTAAAATTGCTTTTTTACCAATGAATTCATGGTCCCAGTTTACCGTCCAACCTAAAAGTGCTTCAAGGGGGGTTTTTCCTCCCTCAAATTCATTGCCAGCAAGTATGAAACATTTTTCAAGTCTTAGGGTATCTCGTGCCCCTAGACCAATTGGTTTTATTTCAAATTCCTTTCCTGCATCAAGTATCTTTTTAAATACATGATTAGCGGTTTTTGCAGGTGTAATTTGAAGCTCGTACCCTAGCTCTCCGGTATATCCTGTGTGGGAAATAATGCAATCGGTGTTTGCAATTTTTATGTACATGCATCCAAAAAATTTCACTGTTTTAATGTCGACATCGGTTAGCTTCTGTAAGGTATCTCCAGATTTCGGACCCTGAATTGCAAGAATAACATAGTCCTTTGAAACGTTGTCAGCCTTTGCGCATAGATCGTGTTCCTCAGCCTTTACGTTTAGCCAGCCAGTAACTGTAGAAGCCATTCCGGCATTTGGAATCATCATGTATTTGTCCTCAAGATGCATAAAAATTGTGTCGTCAATTATTGTACCGTCTTCCCTCAATAGCTCTGTGTACTGGCTCATACCATTAGCAATTCTTGATGCATCTTCTACGGTTGTAAGACTAATTAATTTTTCAGCATCACGAGCAGTAATCCATAAGTTACTCATGTGAGAAACATCAAAAAGACCAACCTTTTTTCTCACTGTTAAATGTTCATCTTTAATTGATGAATATTGTATAGGCATTTCAAAACCTGCAAATTCTGTAAATTTTGCGCCTAGCTCTTTGTGTATCTCATGTAACGGTGATCGCTGTGCCATGTTATCGGCGATGTGAATATAATTCCCCTAGTTTAACATTTCGACAAAAGGGTTTATCTTAAAAAAAAGATACACTAACATGAAATCTACAGAAATTTCGGGCGTTTTCAGACAAAAAGGAAAGCTTTTTACTATTAATCCTGACAAATGCAAAGGTATAAAAATCTATAATGAAAGACTAATTTTGTACAATGGTAAGGAATTTCGCTCCTGGAATCCCTATAGAAGTAAACTTGCAGCAGCTATTCTTAATGGTTTGACATCAATTAATTTTTCTTCAAAGAAAAATATCTTATACTTAGGTGCAGCAACTGGAACAACTGTAAGCCATATTTCAGATATCACAACTGAGGGAACCATTTATGCTGTGGAATATTCTCCTGTGGCTGTAAAAAAGTTGTTGGAAATCTGCAAAATTAGGAGCAATATTGTGCCGATACTTGCTGATGCAAACCATCCAGAAAGATATCTTTCTTCGGTTCCAAAAATAGATTTTATTTATCAGGATATAAGTCAGAGAAACCAGGCAGACATTTTTATTGATAATGTCAAGATATTTTTAAAACAGAAAGGCGAGGGTATTTTAATGATAAAGGCCAGAAGCATAGATGTTGCAAGCAGCCCAAAAAAAATATATGATGCAGTTATTGACAAAATAAAAAAACAAGATTTAAACGTAACCAATCTTATTGATTTGTCTCCTAACGTAAAAGATCATGCGGCAGTTGTTATTGCTACATAATCTTAAAAGCAGATAAACATTTCCAGTTCTTATTTCAAGGTGTCAAGTTGAAATCAACAGTCGTAACTCGTTTGATAAAGCTCTTTTTACCTATTTTATTAGGTGTTGGAGTATTTGGGGCAATAGGTTTACTTATGCAGGGTTACGTTAGACTAGAATATTGGTCATTAGTTACAGGTTATTTTTTCCCACCATTGGGCAAGGAATCGATAATTCCTATTGGAGTTGCACGAGGATTTAATCCAATTCTAATCGCGCTTTCTATTGCATTTGTTGACGTTGTTGTTGCAATGTTTTTGGTCTGGAATTACGATCTTGCAAAAAAGATACCCATTCTTGGCAAATTTATGAAAAAGGTTGAGGAAAAGGGAAGGAATGTTGAAGATAAATACGGATGGATTAAACCTCTTAGATTTGCAGGTATTGTTATTTTTGTAATGATACCTTTCCAGGGATCCGGTGGGTTAGTTGCCTCCATAGTTGGAAGATTTGTTGGAATGAAACCGTGGAATACCTTTATTGCGATAGCCATTGGAGCAATTACAGGATGCCTTTTGGTAGCAACTTTTTCAAAGGCTTTTATGATCTTTGCAGAGATAAATACGACATTAACAGTTATTTTGATAATTATACTTGCAATAATTTTAATAAGCTATTTTGTTGCAAAAAAAACAAAAAAACCCAAGAATGTTATATCTCAGCATTGATCTCTTTTAACATTGTATTTGTGACATATCTTGGTGCTTCGTAAAGTAAATCCTTGTATGGGGAAGGCGGTATGACATCCGATCTACTTAGTTTTTTAGCTCTGGACACATGTCTTATTATTTCCTCAATATAAAGTTGTTTTATTTTTGATTGGTTCTCCGCAAGTTTTTTCTTGATTGCCTTCATTTTCAAGGAGCCATTATTAACTGTTTTGTTTTCCAGTTTTGTTAATAGAGGGACCACCACGCTGTTAATCATTTCTCCCTTTTCAAGATCAACAAGATCGTCGGCCAATTGATACGCCAGACCAATTTCCCTACCATAGTCTGCTAAAATATCCAAAATTTCACCGGACGCTTCAGCCTCAACGGCACCTGCCTTGCATGCAGAGGAAAACAATGAAGCTGTTTTCATATTGATAATTTTGTTGTATTCATTAAATATTCTTGATTTGGTTGATAACTCGTCAGAATTATTGTTTTTTAAATCCTTCATGTTGAAATTGACTTCTTTGAGCTCACCGCACAGAATCTCGGTCCAAGTATCCACATAAAGCTTGGCAATTTTTTCTCCGTGTGTAAGTGCTATATTAAATCCAATAGCAAGCATTTTGTGACCATTTAGCAAAGCCCTTGGAACCCCTTCTTTAATATATAGTGCTGGCGTTCCCCTTCTTTCTTTGTCTTTGTCAATTATGTCATCATGGACAAGAGAAGCGGTATGGGCTAGCTCTATACAAACGGTTCCTTCTAATGCCCGTTGATATTGATAAGGTGTTTCCTTACCACCGGTACAAACTTTAAAAGAAAGATGAGCAAGCAAAGGTCGCAATCTCTTACCAGATTTTAAAATCAATAGGATGTCTTTGTCCGTAATTACAGACCTGAGTTTTTTTTCAATATCTACCTTTGTCGTTTTAAAGAAATCATCGAGACTCAGCACATGGTTTTTCATCATGAAACTTCCCCCATTAATGCAGAGTACTGTACTCGGCGAAATAACAGGTCTTGTGATATTAATTATGTTTCGTTGTTTATATAAATTTTCCCTTTTTAAACAATTAAATTCTAGATGTTTCACAACTACATATCGACAATTTAACGGTTTATGTATTGGTGTTATCAAATTACCTTAACATTTGAAGGTTTAAATTCTTTGGCAATGAGATATATTTCGCTACTGCTCTTGCGAGAAGCAGATGGCGAAAACTTCCATAATTTTCCAAAAACTTGCTTAACGTGGTCAACAAATTCCGGTAAATCACTTCCCATGAAAATTTTACAGATAAATTTTCCTCCTACTGATAGGAAATCTTGGGCAACTAACAAAGCCTGATCGCATAAAAAAACAGATCTAGCTTGATCAACAGAATAATTTCCAGAAATATTGGGAGACATATCGGAAAGTACAACTTGTACCTTTCTTCCTGCAAGTGTATTTTTTAGTTCGGTACGGGAATTCTCACTAGCTACGTCACCTCGTAAAAACAGAACTCCATCTAAAGGTTCTATAAAGGAAAGATCGATTCCAATGACTAGGCCATCTTTTCCAATTAATTTTCTTGCTACTTGACTCCATCCGCCAGGGGCAGCGCCAAGATCCAAAACAACATCGCCTTGGTTAAAAATCGAGAATTTATTATGGATTTGAAGAAGTTTAAAAGCTGATCTTGCCCGATAGCCTTCCCGTTTTGCTTTGTTATAATAAAATTCTTTCTTTTTTTCTGAATACCATCTGGTCATACACTTTTAGAGAATAATGTCAATATCAAGTCTTTCCGCAAGTTCCTTGTATCTGTTACGTATGGTTACTTCCGTAACTCCTGCAACATCTGCAACTTCTCTTTGGGTTCTTCTCTCGCCGCACAGAATTGAAGCAATATAAATAGAAGCAGCTGCTACGCCTGTTGGCCCTCTACCGCTGGTTAATTCTTTATCGGCCGCATCCTTTAAAATTTCAATTGCTTTTGACTGAACATCTCCAGTTAGCTTTAATTCGCTACAAAAACGCGATATATAATCCTGGGGTGATGTCGGCATTAGTTTCAATCCAAGTTCCCTTGCAATAAATCTATAGGTTCTTCCAATTTCTTTTCGTGAAACTCTCGAAGACCCTGCAATCTCGTCTAAGGTTCTAGGAACATTACATTGTCTACAGGCAGCATACAAAGCAGCAGCTGATACTCCCTCAATGCTTCTACCTCTAATAAGATTTTTTAAAACCGCTTTTCTGTAAATCATTGCCGCTGTTTCTCTTACGTTTCTTGGTAGACCCATGCCAGAAGCCATCCGATCAAGTTCAGATAATGCAAAAGCTAGATTGCGCTCTGTCGCATCGCTAATTCGTATTCGCCGCTGCCATTTTCTTAGACGATATAATTGTGCACGATTTCTTGTTGGAATAGATTTCCCGTAAGAATCACGGTTTTTCCAACCTATCATAGTGCTTAAACCTTTATCATGAATGGTATAAGTCATAGGTGCCCCAACACGGGCACGTTTCTCACGTTGATCGCTGTCAAATGCTCGCCATTCCGGGCCATGATCAATGAAATCTTCATCTATAACAAGCCCACAGTCTTCACAAACTAATTCGGCACGTGAGTAATCTTTGGTCAAATGAGTGCTACCGCATTCTGGACATTGAGTAATTTCTTCAATACTTGGCTTGTCTTTTTTCTTTGATTGAGCCTGAACCATAAAATTATGCCTCCGTAAATTTTTTATACTTTTCGGTAAGCTTATTAACGGCATATAAGAAGTTATATTTAAATATTACCTAGAAAGGCACTGGTGACTCTGCGGGTTTCGGGTGGTGACTAACTCGGGTGGTGAATGCGGGTAGAAAAAGTTTATGGATTATTTATTCTTAATACTTTTTTTCCCAATTCATCTATTTTATTTAAAAAATCATTATATTTTTTATGATCATATTCTCCTTTGAATATAGTAATATCTTTAAGTGGATCACTAATTATTTCTAAGTCTTTTGCTAGATGTTTAGTATTAGGGAAAGTATAAAAATTATTTTTTAACGTATATAATTCAATTAGCAAATCTGTTGAATTATATCTTTTTACTTTAAAATCAAATTTGAGTTCAATACTATGAACTTTTATTTTCGCAAGAATATCTTTAAATCTTTCCATTGCATGATTTTTGAATTTTCTATTTTCTATACTAATAGATAATAAATAATTAATGATTGCCCCAATAACAATTCCAATAAAAGCAATTAATGCACCTATTAATGTATCACTAATCATCTTTTTTCCTCCAATGTTTAATCAATGTTTGATTAATTTAATTTTTCGATTGTATAAAAAATTAATTTTGTTGATTATTCGGGTTGCAAAAAATTTAAACAATCGATACTTTGTAATTACTAGTCTCACCAATTTTCATTGTTCACCAATCAATAATGTAAAACCTGCTGCTACCTCTCCAAAAATGTTGATATATTTCGAATGGTTATCTGTATAAACTGTAGTGTTGCGTTGATGGGTGTAACAAAATTAACATAAAAACTTTTCATCATTTTTTAAATACTTATGAATCAGGGATATGTTTTAACATATCATCAATAATTTTCTGTTTTTCTTGTGATATCTTTAATGGCTTCTCAAGAAGTCGTTCGATTTTATTCTTCAAATCATGGATTTCAAAAGGTTTTTCTATATACGCTTCAGCAAGAATTTTTCCAAAAGCTCGGCTAAAATTATCACTTTTTGCTGTAAGAAATGCTACTGGTATGTTTTTCCATGTCTTATTTGTACGCAGTTTTTTAAAAACTTCCCATCCACTAATTTCCGGCATCATAATATCTAAAAGAATAAGATCAGGAATTTGATTTTTTTCCAATAACTCAATACACTGCTTCCCACTCTCTACTCTAGTGACTGTAAAGGAAGGATCAATTTGTTCTAGAGCATCTTTTACTGTGTAAGTTATAAAATTACTGTCATCGACAACCATTATTTTTTTTCCCATTGTCCATCTCTCTTAAGTTTTATAATCATATTACTATTTATGTATTTTTTCCTTCACCTATGGGTAGCGTAAAAAAGAACGTAGACCCTTTTCCAATTCCGGGACTCTCTGCCCAAATACAACCACCCTGTTTCTCAATAAGTCTTTTACAAATGGAAAGACCAAGACCTGTAGAATCGGGATCATGTCTTGACGTATCGCATTTATAGAACTCATTAAATATTAATTCTAATTGATCTTTGGCTAATCCAACGCCCGTATCTTTTATTGAAACAAGTACTTGGTCTTGCTTTTTCTTTGCATCAAAGGTAATTCTACCATTTTGGACAGACATATATTTAACAGCATTGGAAACAATGTTATTTAATACCTCTTCTAATCGAAGGGCATCAGCTTTAACTATAACGTTATTGAGAATGTTATTTTCTAGGGTAATATTTTTTTCATCAAAGAGAGGTTTATTCCGGTCAATAATTGTTTGCATAATTTTAAAAAGATTGACATCTTCGGTATTAAAGGAGATTTTATCTGAACTTAATTTTGCTACTTCTATAGTATTTACCACTAAATCCTTAATATAATTTACACATGAGATAGCAACATCCAGACGTTCTTGTGATTTTGGATCTTGCTCTTTTTCTCGAATGAGAGGTAAAAGATTGATCAGGGGAGATAAAGGCGTTTTAAGATCATGTCCCAATTGGTTAATAAAATCGTTTTTCATCTTTAACAGCGCTTCTATTTCATTGTATGCTTTTTTTAATTTAGTAAGATCAACGGCAACTCCACGTGTACCAATAACAGTATCGCCATCATAAATTGGTGCAGAAAAAATCATCATAGGAATCCGAGTACCATCTTTTTTTATGAAAACATATTCATTTCCAGATGAGAATTTGCCGGATAATATCTTGGAATAGTTATCTTTTAGTTTCTGTAAATATTCTGGAGCAACAATTGAAGATATGGGTAAACCAATTAGTAAGTCTTCAGTTTTACACTCAAAGATTTCAAAAGCTTTTTGATTAATATAGGTAATACGACCTTGAAGGTCTGCTTCAAAAATTACTTCAGGAAGCAACTCGGCGAGATCACGAAATCTTTTTTCACTTTTTCTCAGTGCGTCTTCCGCTAATTTACGCTTTGTGTTATCTCTAAAGATTCCTTCAGTTCCAACAATTTTTCCATCAACATATCGTGCTGAAATCTTACCTTCCACGTAAATAACTGTCTCGTCTTTTGTAACAAATTTTGTTTCGATATTTTCCATTTTTTCTCCACCGATAACTCTTGAAAATATATCGATAAAATGAGGTAATGAATCTTTATGAATAATATCTGTTAAAAGAAGTTTTGATATTTCTTCATCAGAATATCCTAGGGCTGCTTTCCATGCAGGATTAACAAAAAGAAAATGTCCTCTTTTGTCCACACTGTGAATCATGTCATGCGCACGCTCAAAGAGAGTTCGATATTGTCTCTCTCTTTCTGCTAAAGCCTCTTCTGCTTTCTTACGTTCAGTTATATCACGTAAAATTGCTAAAAAACCTAATTTTTTACCGCCTCGATTTAATGGAACAGCATTAACTTCAACATGATGAATTTTTCCAGTTTTTGCTACAATCTTCATCTCGTAAGGCCCAACTGTAACTCCCATCTTTCGTTTCAAATTATTCTTTAATACAAGGGGCAACGTGTCTTTTGTTATAATATGGGATAAAAACTTTATATTCTTACCAACAAGGTCATCCCTTGAATAACCAGTCACCTGTAATGCAATTTTATTAATATCACGTATAACCCCACGGGTATCGATAAATGCTATGCCATCAGCAGCTGATTCAAAAATAATTCTATATCTCTCTTCACTTTCACGTAATTTTTTCTCTGCAATTCTCTGTTCAGTTACATCTCTTAAAATACTTAAAAATCCCACAAGTTTATTCTCTTTCTTCACCACAGAAGTTCTAACTTCAGTGAGACCATACTTACCGTTTTTATGTCTTATTTCAAGTTCAAAAACATTTTGTCCTTCTCCAGTATTATCAATGATGTCTCCTTTACGAACAATTGCTTTAAGTTGTTTTTTCAACCTAGCAATATCTTTTAGTTTAAATAACCTGTTTATTAAGACATTTTTACCGATTAGTTCATCTGGTTCATATCCAAAAACATCTTTTATTTTTTTATTTATTTCTAGAAAATTGCCCCTTATATCGGTATAAACCATAACGTCATTTGCACTCTCAAAAATCATCTTAAAGCGTTCTTGACTTTCACGGATTTTATCATTTGATAGTTTTTCATGTGTTATGTTACGTACAATAACAAAATCAACACTTGATCCCTCATGGGAAATGATGCCAGCATTAACTTCAGCATAGATTTTACTTCCATCTTTTCCTCTCAATATAGTCTTATATACTGTAGGTACTTGCTCTCCAGCCATTCGACGTTTATATAGTCCAATAACTTTAGGGATCTCATCAAGATCAACATAATTTGTAAAAGGGGTTCCAATAACCTCCTCAACAGTGCCCCCCCACATTTCAGCAAGTCGAGGATTTGCGTACTGAACTATTGTATCTTTTAAAAAAAGAATACCATCGTTTGCCCTTTCAACTAGATTACGATATTTTTCTAAATTTTCCTCGTCTTTAGTTATGTCTTTTCCAATAACAAGAATATATTTCATTTTATTGTTTTCTTTTACTGGATATGTTGATACGCACATCTTATGTTTCTTGTGCGTTTTATCATATAATTCAAAATTAAAATTTTTTAGATGTTCACCAAAAATAATGTTTTTAAAAACTTTTAAAGCCATTGAATAGAACTTTTCTGGGATTAGATCAGGAATTTTCCAAAAATATTTTCCAACAATATCTTCTTTACAATAACCACAAAAGTTTACCACAGCGTTATTTATTTTAATTATACAGCCTCTTAAGTCAAGAAAAGCTATTATATCATTTGTACTCTGGAATATTAATTCATGTATTTCTTTTGACACTTCTGTAGAAAGTTGTGTAGAACAACAAGTGATTTCTTTATTTTCTGCTATCTTGCGTTCATCATTACTATACGCATGCATTTGTTGTTTTTTAACATCATCATTTTCTAAAAATAAAACATTTTGGGAAGCAGATCGAAGTTTTTCGATATTTTCTTGTTTTCGGAGTTCTTTTACAATATCTGGTTCATTTTTCACAGCATCCCATCCGCTTATAGATGTGCATTTGTAAAACTAATTACTTTTTATACAAAATTATTACTAATTTGACATATTAACTGCAATGTATCCCATCCAATTCCAATTTAGAAATATTTTAGAACTATAAAATATTAACTTAACAATAGCAAGTTACAGAAGTTCTAGGAAAATTATCAATTAAGATTAGAAAATTACAATATCCTTTTTTATTTTTTATAAGTTCCAAAAACTTATGTTTTGTACCAAGCAAGTTTTATCACAACAAATAGGTTAGATTATATACAAAGAACCAATTTTTGGCACTGAATAATATGACGGCGTTGGAAATAAAATTACGTTTTCCTATTCTCATAAAGTATTAAACACTCGGTACTTGAAAATTGGAAGTG
>JAFGPP010000043.1 GCA_016936135.1 Thermoplasmatota archaeon | reverse complement strand
GGCGTTGTTGGGATTGTTTACTGACAGGAATTTATGTTCACAAAGGTAATGAATTTAGATTTTTGACATTGACATCTGCCGATGGTATGAAAAGAGATATTATGAAATGTTTTACTTTGTTGAAGTATAGAATTGATAATTTGACTCCTTTGAAGTTGATTGAATCTGGTTATGTTGATGGTAATAGATTGAATGATTTTTATCCTAATATTGATTTGAATGATAAGTTAAGATTTGATTATCTTTGTGTTAAAACTTCTGAGGGTATTAAAGGTGTCTTGCATGTTGTTTTTGTAGGTGATTTTATTCCTACTCGGTGGCTTTGGGATAATTGGGAGAATATTACAGGTGTTGCTAAAAGTGTTAAGATTAAAAGAGTTAAGGATTTGAATATTGTTGCGAAATATGTAGTTAATCAAAGTGAGCTAATGGGATATGTTGCTGGGCAATCGAAATATGTAAGATTTTCTTATAGTAAAGATTGGGTGTTTGATGGATATTCAAAGAGATATGATGAATTTATGAGTAGCTTTTGGTATAGGGAGTTAACAAATATTGCTAAATCTAAAGGATTGAAGTGTTTAACATTAGATGCTTATGGATTTTTTAAGAGTTTAGCGAAAGAAAAAAGAAATGATTTTTATAAGAAACGTTGGATTGAATGGTTGAAGTTTGTTGATAGGAGTTGTAAAAATGTATGAATTTGTAAAATGTAATTTGGATAAGTTGGTTAATTCTGAAAGTGATAGCAGGCTCTGTAGTTCAGTTTTATTAACTGTTTCAGATAACTTTAAGGGTAGTATTTTTGATTGCTTTGAAGAATTTATTGATAATTTAAGTAAAAGCAAGAGATCTGAATTGTCGTATATTGCTGTTTTTGCTGTGAATAAAAGTGGTTTAATGCGTGTTCATGTTTTGATTAAAGGTGTTTATCTTGTTTCTACTAATGTTTTAAGGGAATGGTCACGTCTTACAGGTGCCTTGAAAATATCGTGTTCTCATGTTAAAAATATTGAGAGTGTCGTTGGTTTTTCTGTGTGTTTTGCTACATTGGAAACAATTGTTGATGTGAAAATTAAAGGTGATTGGATTGTTGTTTAGTCTTTGTTTATAATAGTGTTTTGTTCTTTAAATTAGCCTCACGGCGATTGAGATATAGCTATCGGCGATTGAGATGAAAGCATTTTTGAAAAAGGCTTATGTTTGTTTGGCTCACGAATGGTTAGTAATTTATTACGATAAACTCGATAAATTACGTTTTTAGTTTCCGATTGAAAAATCGGTGTAATTGAGATAGCAATTTAATCATGGAATGCTCTTAAATTGCAGGTGTTTTTATAACGATAAGGTTAACTATGATACATAGATATTAAATTGATAAGTATGGTAACGTTTTGTAAGGAGTGTATGTATTTCTATGAAACGACTAAGCCGATTAGAGGAATCAATGGTTCTGTAAGCTATATCCCAAACTACAAATGTAAACTAAATCATAGAATATCTGAAAGTACTGATGGTTGGGTTCCATCTTGTTGTGGATATGTATGCAAAGATTTCGTTAGGAAATAAGGTGTGTTGTAGCAATTAGTAATTGCATTTGTTTTTTGAGTATTATTGGTTGATTTTTGAAAAATTAAGAAGTTTTTAATAGCAGGAAATATAGATTATATTGGAAAAAATGAAATTAAAATTTGTTTTAGTAATGGTTTTGTTATTGTTAGTATCAGAAGTTTGCGCGGTAAGTTCTATAGAGGGGATTTATAAAAATGAATTTGTAGAAAAAATAATTGATAATTCGATAAATGGGAGTTATAAAAATTCGTCAGTTGGGATATCATTTCCTGATTTATTTGACGATAAAGATGGTGAAAAACAGAAACATTATCTTGATGATTTGATTGAAGTTGTAGGGATGATTTCATTTTTTTATATTTCAATGTTGATTTTGTTTTTTATGAATAGAAAAAAAGGGTTTAATTCCTATCAAATTTAGAAATTGCATTTATTTTTGTAACGAGGATTGTTTTGTGATTGTAAATTTATTGACTTATTTTTGTGTAATTTTCTTATTAAGGTAATTTTGTTGTCATAAAAATAGTAATTGTTATAACTATGATTTGATTAATGGAATCGTGAATCTTGAGGAATATTTGAGGAAAGGAGTATTTTCCTTTATAATTGGTTTTATAATTACAATAATTTTGGGTGTTGTATTGGCTTTTATTTTTGCTGATGTTACAGAGCAATCTTATTTTATTTATGGAGGTATACCTTTATCTTGGTTGCATTTTATTTTAGGTTTTCCTGGATATGATTATTTTGCTTTTGTTCTGGATTTGTTATTTTGGTGGTTTATCGCTTTTTTAATAATGACTAGAAAACGTAAGGTAAGTTACGAAAAATCAGAAGAAAGTGCTAAAGTTGTAGATGAAAAGCCTTATAATGAATTGGTTAAAATAGTATTGATTTCTTGTTTTATTGGTTTTGCAATTTTATTTTTAACATTAATTGTTGGATTAATTATTGTTGCTTTGAATGATCCGTCTAAAAATATTTTTAAGGTTGAAATTGGTTTTCCTTTATCGTGGCTTAAGATTGCTCATTTGAGTAGTCATGGAGATTTTATATTTGAGGTGTCAAACTGGTTGTATTTGATTTTTGACTTTTTAATATATCTTGGTCTTTGTTTTGGGTTTAGTTATTTTTACGAATGTTATATTAAAAAAAGAAGTGTGTTTGGAAGTAGATGATTAGACTACACGGATTTGTAGTTATATGAACTTGAAAAGCATAATCAAAAGAAATGTTGTTATTTTTGATAGCATAGTTGCTTTTGTGTCTTTATTGCTGGGTATTTATACGTTTTTTGAGACACGGTTTTTGATGGATGGAAATTTTGGAAATTACTTTGTTTTTGTTTTGTCAATAGTCTTTTTTTTTATTTTTTTAGTGCTTTTAGTTTATGGTTTAATAAAGATTGTTCGAAAGTATAGTTTTAGGAAGAATTTAGAAGATAATATTAACAAAATTGATAATTTATTCGGTAGAGGCATGGATGATAAGGATTTTATTGAATGGCATAAATCCGTTAAGCGTTTGTTGATTGATTATCTTGGTAAAGAATCTGATTTTGTCAAGGATTTTTTAAAAATAAAGTTTTGTCTTGGATTTGCTGCTGGCAAGTATAATACTGACCTTTCTAGAAAGGGTTGTATTGGGCACAGCAATAGAGATATTGATTGTTTTAATAATGGTTTAGCTGAGAGTAAGGTTTTGTTGAATACTATTTTGAATAAAGTTAAAGGTTGGTTATAATTTTTGGTGGTGTTGATTCATATGAATAATAAAAATTTAAATGAAAAATTACATTCTTATTGATTTAGCTTTGTTTTTTCTTGCTTCTTTGATGTCGTCTTTGTAATATTCTTTTAATGCTTTTATTCTCTCCTCGTCTCTTATGACATATGTTTCACCTGTGTCTTTATCAATGTCTATGAATAGTTCTGAGTTGGGCAATATTTGGATTTCTTTGAGCTCGTAGTAATCCATATCTGTGTCTGGAAATTGGTGTATTCTTTCGTAAAGGTCTGTTGCTAATTGGTTGTATTTCATTTTTATCTCTAAGTTTTCTTTTTTGATTATTTCGATTTCTTCTTGTAGTTCTGAGAAGTCTTTAAGACTTTCAAATATTGTTAATTTGTGTTCTGCTTTTTTGTATTGTTCGCCTAGTGTTTCTTCTGTGATATTTCTGTATGCTCTTGTTAGTTCTGTTTCATGCCCCATTAAAGTGTCTATAATGTCTTGGCTTATTTCAGTTGATATTTGGGTTCTGAAATATGCTCTTAATCCATGAAGTTTGTATTGATGAAAGTTTGTTGTGTCGTCTCTTTTATCGAATTTAGCTTTTTTGAGAAGTTTTAGCCATATTGAGATGGCTGTTCCATAGGAATATGGAAATAGTCTTCCTTTGTCTTCTTTGTTGTCTTTGTTTTTTTTACTGTAGTTTTTTTTATTTGCTTCTTTAATGTATTGTTTCCGGAATTGTATCCATTGTTTTATTACTTCGGTGGTTTCTGAAGTAATGAATGTTGTTCTTGGATAACCGCTTTTTGTTACTGATGCTTTGATGTTGATTAGTGTCGGATTAAATTTGAAGTCGATGTCTTTAACTTTGATTTGTAATGCTTCATTTATCCTTATTCCTGATGTGGCCAGAAGCATAATTAGTGCTTTGTCTTTTAGATTTGCGTGTTGAAGTATTTCTTTTAGCTGTTTGCTTGTGAAAGTTCTAAACGATGTAGCTGGTCTTCGGTCTTTGATGTTGCGTGTGATGTCTTTTAAGTGATAAATGTCTATGTTTATACCATTTCTTTTTAGAAATTGGTTTATTACTTTAATAGTGAGTGAACATGTTTTTGGAGTTTTATCTTGGCTTTTGATTAAATATTGTCTAAGGGCAATTTCTATGTGCTCTGGTGGCATTTGAATTAATTTTGATGGTTTAATGTTAGTCTTTGTTTTAAATCGCTGTAATGCCTGTTTATAGGCTTTCTGTGTGTTAATTTTGACATAACATTGAATAAATTCTTCCTCTGTAATCATAATAGGTAATTGTTATATAACTTTATTATCTTTTTGTTGTTTGTTATTTTTACGAGTTAACTATTTATACTATGAGCAACAAAATATTAATGTAGACGTGGTCTTCCATGGTTGCACCTGATAGAACATTTCCGAAGGTTTGGCGTTCTTTGGAATGGAGTTGGGTGTAGGTGTGCGAAAGGTAGAAGGCGCTTATAGCTCGAAGTCTGTTTAGTTCTCTGGTGTTGCAGTGAGGCGGTTGAAGGAGTAGTTAAGACAGGAGTGCGAACCTGTTAAATGAAAGCTTTAATCGGTGTGTCAGCTGTCTGTTGTAAAAGCAGATGTTTAAAGCCGTATTTTGAAGCTTTTGTTCTAGAAGCAAGACATAGGTTATTTATTAGCTAGGTATTAAATTACCTTTGTTATTTATAACGTTTTCATAAAAATAATTAATTAAATTTTGTAAATTTATGAATAACAAAGGGCGTGATCTGCAGGAAAGCTAAGTTAACTTGGAAATCAAGCAAAACTTAAAAATTGACATTTCAAATAGTAAACCTGTGGGTGTAAACCATTTAATTTTTTTGTAATAAATCTGACATAATCAAAATTTTAAAAATTGCTACAATATCCAGACCACACTATGCCTTTTTTGTAAATTATATAGATATATTAATTTCTGAAAATTATTACATAATTTGGTTCATCAGCAATTAGCAACAATCTTTTTAACCTTAATTGTCGAAATTTTATCTGAAAGGAGTTCTCTTACAAAATTAGGTAAAATAAATGAAGAATTATGAATTTCTGCATTATAATATCTAAGTTTATGTTGTTTTACAAAATCACTCGCATGTTTAAAATCTAAATCATTAACCGGATGTATAGAACCCTTTGAACAATATGAAAAACTCCACATACCGGAAGGATAAGTCGGGATGAAGGCAAGATAACAATGTACATTATTTTTTCCAAATATTTCTCTATAGCATCTGTAGATTTCTTGAAAAACACTGGTGTTAAATTCGGGGGATTCACTTTGAGTTACCATAATACCATTAGGGCGTAAACATTTGTATACATCATTGTAAAATGATGGTTTGAATAAACCTTCTGCGGGTCCAACAGGATCGGTAGAGTCAACAATTACAATGTCATATTTATTTTTTGGACTATTTTTAACAAATTCAATTCCATCCTCAATGTGAATCTTGAGTTTTGGATGATTCAATGTCGAAGAAATTTTAGGTAGCAATTTTTTACTTGCCTCAATTACTACTTCGTCAATCTCTACCATATCAACTTGATTTACAGATTCATGTTTGAGAATTTCGCGTGCGACACCACCATCTCCTCCACCGATTATCAAAATGTTTTCTGGGTCTGGATGTGTGAGTGCAGGAACGTGGGAAATCATTTCATGGTATATGTATTCATCCTTTTCTGTAGTCATTATCATACCATCAAGGGTTAATGTTTTGCCGTATGCACAGGTATCAATAATTTCTACCTTCTGATAAGGGGATTTCTTTGAAAAAAGAACATCTCCAGAATGACGTAGTGATAAAGCTATGTTGTCATTTCGCTCCGTAAACCATATATTTCTATTGTAAGTCGGCTGGTTATTTTTTTTACTTGCATAATCCCTTACATCTGGAGTGTTCACCGGGATTTTGGTTAAGTGGTGAAGTTGCCCTCTTTGCAATTCAATGCTAGAAATGTGATCAGCACCAAATTCTTCCTTAAGATGATCAAATGATATCCATGGATTGATAGTTTCCCCGCATGTAAATAAATCTATACTTGCAAATTGATATTCAGGCCAAGTGTGAATTGAAAGATGACTTTGCTCTATAACCACGACTCCTGAAATTCCAAACGGCGAAAAATGGTGAAACGTTACGTTTATTATTGTTGCCCCGGCCAACTTTGCAGCTTTAACCATACTTTTCTCTATATGGGAAACATCATTTATTTTATCAGGAGAACAATTGTAGAACTCAGCTATTACATGTCGACCTAATGCTTCCATATTTAACTCCTAACAGAATTAATTAAGCAGAGGAGGTAATTTTTATATTATTTAAAAATTTTTGGTAAAAAAATTTATGTTTTTTTATTTAGTGTTAAATCAGAGGAATTTAATGGAGGAAAGGAAAGAGCAACTCTTTTCAAAAATTCGGGCTAGCATATAATGATCTCTTCACTTAAAATTGAGTTGTCAAACCAATTTTTCTAAATATGCATAAAATATATTATGAAATTAGTGATTAAAAAATGTAAAAAATTATAATTATTAAGGTGTTTTTTATAACGCATTGCGTTTATTTAGTAAAGTCCTTCCTTTTTCAGTTAAATGCAAAGTTTTCAATCTTCCTTGTTTTTTAATATGTAAAAGCCCCAAATTTTCTAAAATTTTCAATCTTTTATTCGTAGTGCCACGTACAATAGAAAATTGACTGCTTATTTTTTCATAGGATATTATTGCATTATCTGCACTTCGGGTGTAAACATAAGTGAGAATCGAAAATAAGTTATCATCAATTTGAATATCTTCAATCTTTTGACCGGGTAAAAATTGACACTCTTGCTCAATAATTGTTTGTTGCTTTTTATCTAGTAATTCTGGAATTATACGAATTAAAAGAATTGATTTGTATTTCAAAATAATGTTGTTTATTTTGTATAAAGTTTTAATAAAATCATCAAAAGAAAAATTTGAAATAAAATTTCATGTCAAATTATGTAGATTCATGAAACGATTTGCTTTATTACCGTTAATCCAGATTTTCTTAAAAGGGAAAATATCAATATGCCAATACATTTAATTTTAAAGCATCTGTTTGTTTGAGATACTTTTCAAAACATTTAAGTCTTAATATTATGTTACTAAAATATAAAAAAAATATGATTTGGTGCAGTAGTTATGAATAAAAAGTATAATGCTTTTCTGATGATTGCCATAATATCATTGATTATCCTTCCCGGAAATAATAGCGAAAATAATTCAAAACCTAATCAGACAGATCAAGCAAATTTTATCAAGGATTATGTCATTAATTCTGAAGACTTTTATGATAATTATGATTATGAAATTTTTGAAAAATGTCCGGTAATGCAAAACCCTCCACCACCTCTAGACCCCAAAGATGCTTCTGAAAAACCTGTGGCAGGTGATCTTCCCGCTGAGTTTAATTGGAGAACATCTTCAGGAAATGACTGGACCACTCCTGCAAGGCATCAACATAACTGTGGAAGTTGCTGGGCATTTGCAGTACTTGCTTCTATGGAAAGTGTAATAAAAATACGTGAAAATTGTTCCCAAATGCAAATTGATCTCTCTGAACAATATGTACTCTCATGTCTTTCTTCTGCAGGTAGTTGCCATGGGGGAAGTGGATATCATGCACTTTTTTTCATGAAAGATACTTCAGGGAAAGGTAATTATTGTAATGGAATCATTTTAGAATCTTGTTTCCCATATGAATCTGACGATTCGATTCCTTGTTCAGAAAAATGTCTTGATTGGCAAACCCATTTGATTCCGATATTGGATTTTGGCTTTTTCAAATCCTCTGGTAACTTAAGTGATATAAACGCAATTAAAACCCAGATAATTGAAAATGGTCCAGTTGCAGCGCATATTTCTGCAAATAAACTTTTTAGTTATTGGGGACTTACAAATCATAATCCTAACGACTATTTCCCATATTTGGGTCCAGGCGGTTTTACAAACCATCTCGTATGTATCGTTGGATGGGAAGACGATTCATCCATCGGAAATGGTGGATATTGGATTTGTAAAAACAGTTGGGGATCTTATTGGGGGTATGACGGTTTTTTTAATATCGAATACGGAAGTCTACATATAGATGATTCGACAATTCTATGGGTGGATTACGATCCAATTAGTGTAGATTGGCCTCCTGTTGCCAATGCCGGAAAGCCTGCAGGTGCGCAAGTTGGTAAAAATTTGCTATTCAATGCAGACTCAAGCTTTGATCCAGATAATAATATTGTCTCATATTCCTGGGACTTTAGTGATGGATCAACAGCAGATGGTAAGCAAGTAAGCCATTCATTCTCTCAGCTTGGGACTTATCCTGTAACTTTAACCGTTACGGATGGTGCCAATCAATCTGACACTGAAGTAATTACTGTTTGGATTCAAGAATCTAACACGCCACCTGAAAAACCTACCATATCTGGAAAAAATAAGGCTGACAAATCGAAGAGACAGACGTACGATTTTACTGCAATTGATCCCGAGGGAAATGACCTATACTACTATATCGACTGGGGGGATGGTTCATTTGAGGAATGGATTGGACCATTCAAATCTGGAGAAATAATGTCTGCCAAACACCGATTTGAAAAAAGTGGCATCAACACGATAAGTGCGAAAACAAAAGATGTTTTCAATGAAGAAAGTTCTTGGTCGAATATAGAAGTTCATCTCTCAAAAATAAAAATTGCTCCAAACCAACCATTTAATATCATTTTTAATCTCATAAAAGAAAGTTTCCCCAGAATCTTTACAATATTAACATCGATGTTTGATTATTATGCTAAAACTTCTTTATAAATGTCTAATGTTCTTTTTGTAATTATATCCCAACTGAATTGCTCAATGGCCCTTTTCCTTGCATTTTGTCCCATCACTTTACTTTTTTCCTCTGAACTCAGCACTTGTTTTATTCCCCAGGCAATGTCATCTGGATCATTTGGATTAATGTGAATTCCGCATTGATTTGGTCCACTGGTAATAACTTGCTCCTTCATTCCGCTTGTACCTCGGGCACCTACAATAACAGGTTTTTGCATTGCCATAGCTTCGGTACAAACAATTCCAAAAGGTTCATATAAAGATGGAAGAACAACTGAATCAGCAGCAGCATAATGCAGGATTCTTTCTTGTTCAGTAACAAATTCGGATTTAATTATAACGTTTTTTGTCAGTTCAAAATCTTTTATAAGTCCCCTTAGTTTTTCTTCTAATCCACCAACACCTAAAATTAATAACTTTGTATTTGGAAATTCGCTAATTACTTTAGGCATTGCCCTTACTAAATTCTCAGATCCTTTCACTTTGACCAATCTTCCAATAAAAAATAATAAATGCTGATTATCAAGAACACCATAATTTCTTCTTAATTGCATAATTTTTTCATTTGGAATAATTGAGGGGTTATACTTTTCCGTATCAATACCATTCCAGCATACTCTAATCTTGTCTTTTGGAAAGCCCAAATTTTCAAGTTCGTCCTCCATTGCATATGAAACTGTAATAATGCAATCAGCTTCTTTACCTCCCTCAAACTCAATAGATTTTATAGTTTTGGAACCTCCGCCATCCGATCTACCTGTTTCTGTTGAATGGACATGAAATACCAAGGGAATTTTAAGCTGCTTTTTCGCTGCAATTCCTCCAAGAATACCTAGCCAGTCATGTCCATCAATAATGTCAAAGGTCTTTCCACTTTTTCTTACCAAGCAATCAACAAGTTGTGAAGCTGAAAATAAATTATAATTTATAACATCTGCAAAATAAGAAAAATTTGTTCCCCAGGAACGCAAATCGTCATTTGAAAATAGATAGAAATTTGAGGAAAAATCAGGAGTAAGAGGGCGATATATTTCAATTCCATCATATTTGTCAAATGTTTGGAGTTTGTTTTGATAATTTACCGCAAATACAGTTACCTTGTTGCCTAGGCTTGCCTGCTTTTTTGTAATTTCAGTGGCAAATGTACCCAATCCCCCCCATATCACTGGTGGAAATTCCCATGAAAAATGAGCGATTTTTAATGCCTTTTCTGATGTAATATCTACTTTTGATATGTCGTCTTGCACCCCAATAACCATGCAATCGAATGTTGTTTCTCATTAATAAAATAAACGGCGATTATCATAGAAAAGCACTTCTATCAATTTTTTATTTACGTAAGATTGATAGATACATGGAAAATAAAATTATTAATGAACTATTAAAAAAGCTTGACGGAATAGAAAAAGAAAAGATAAAGGAAATCAGAGTAACACTTATGCCTGATTTTTTTGTTGATCATTTTTTATTGTTTGAAAGTTTTGAAAAGGATTTTTTTAGAATACAAAAAATATACAAGCAAGGGGGCGGAAACGTCCCTGGCATCGCTCAACGAATCCATCAAGGTGGTAACGCAGCAAATACAGCACTTGCTTTATCTAAATTAGGACTTAAGGTACATTTAATCTGCAAAACTGATAAGCTTGGTAAACATTTACTTGAATTCTTTTTCAAAGATACAAATATAGATCTTAGAGGTATAAAAACAGATGGTGAAATTGCTATTACCACTGCTATGGAGTTTGGAAAAAATCATAGCAACGTGTTAGTAGGAGACACCGGCTCGGTTTCAAATTTTGACTTTGATGTACTCGACGAATACGACTTAAAAAATATTGAGGAATCAAAATTAACAGGAGTTTTAAACTGGTCATTGAATAAATGTGGAACGTCGCTTGCAAAAAAAGTGTTTGGGTTTGCAAAAGAACATAACGTAAAAACATTCATGGATACAGGAGATCCATCACATCGTAAAGAAGAAATTCCCGATCTAATAAAAAATGTTGTTTCAGATAGAAACTTGGATATTTTTGGGATAAATGAAAACGAGTTGATACATTTTATTAAAGGGAATGCAACAAATACTTATCAAGGACAAATAGATTTGGCAAAAAAATTAAAAAAATCAATAAATGCAAGAGTTGATCTGCACACCGCCTCTTTTTCCTGCACAATTGATGAAAAATGCACCGTAATGCCAACCATGAAATTTTCAAATATTTATAGAGCTACAGGTGCAGGAGATACCTGGAATGCCGGAAATATATTTGGAGAACTTGTCGGCTTAAATGAAGGTGAAAGGCTTCTTTTTGCTAATATGCTTGCCGGTCATTATATTTCCATCCCAAATGCATTACATTCAAATTTGGAAGAAATAAAAACATTTATTAGAAAAATATCGAATGATACAATCTATTAATTTAAATATAAATATTTTTTTAAAAAAACATTTTTATGCTTGTTATATATTGTAATATGGGAGATTATCTTTGCCTAGCCCACTAATAAATAGGGGAGAGGATTATATATAACTCAAAAAAGATTGATAATAGTCACTAATAGAGAACCTTATTCTCACGAAAAAACTAAGAAGGGAATTGTTTGTAAAAAATCTATTGGTGGAGTTGTATCAGCAATTGATCCATTGATGCAAGAAAGAGGGGGTTTGTGGATTGCGTGGGGTAGTGGTGGAGAAGACTATACAGTTAGCAATTCAAATGATGAAGTTCTAGTTCCTGATGATGACCCAAAATATCTTTTAAAAAGAATTAAGTTAACAAAAGATGAAATTGAGAATTACTATCGTGGATATTCAAATCGTGTGCTTTGGCCACTATTTCACTTATTCGTCGAAAAGATGCATATAAAAGAGGATTACTGGAAATACTATCTGAAAGTAAATGAAAAATTTGCAAAAGTTGTCGCCAATTATTCAAAAGAGGATGACATGATATGGATTCACGATTATCATCTCATGCTTTTACCAGATTTTATAAGAAAAGAAATACCAAAAGCAAGAATTGCATTTTTTTGGCATATACCCTGGCCACCGTGGGAGATTTTTGATACTTTACCACAGCATGAAGAACTTCTAAATGGCATTCTAAAATCGGACTTAATAGGACTTCATGCTAAATCATATGTAAAAAATTTTGCTGAATGTGCAATGAGAAATCAAAATGCTAAAGTAGATACCAAAAAATGTATTGTTAAATGCGATAACCATAAAACCAAAGTAAAACAATTCCCATTAGGAATAAGTTACAAGGATTTTTCACATTCAAAGGAATCTTTAGAAGCGTCAAAAAATGCCAAAAATTTGAAGGAATTATACGAGGCAACACACCTAATATTAGGAATAGACAGATTAGATTATACAAAAGGTATCTTGAACCGATTAAAGGCATTTGAAGCTTTTCTAGAGGATAACCCAAACTATAAGAAAAAAGCTGTTTTTACTCAGATAGTCACCCCCAGTCGTAGTGAAATTAAGGAATATAACATCATGAAGAAAGAAATTGACGAGACTGTCGGCAAGATAAATGGCCGATTTGGAACTGAAGAATGGACACCGATAAAATACTTTTATAGAAAAATTCCTCAACAATCCCTTTTAGAGCATTATAAAGCAGCTGATGTCGGCTTACTTACACCACTTCGGGATGGAATGAATCTTGTGGCAAAAGAATATATTGCAGCAAATGAAGAGAATGGAGTTTTAATTCTAAGTGAATTTGCTGGTGCATCAGAGGATCTTGAAGAGGCAATCACAGTAAATCCCTATGATATAAAAGCTACAGCCAATGCAATTAAAAAAGCCTTTGACATGCCCTTAGAAGAAAAACAAAAACGATTTAATTCAATGAAAAAAAAGGTAAAAAAGAGAGATGCCAAATGGTGGATCAAGAACTTTCTCAAAGAATGGGAAAAAATTTATGCCTAAGTATCTTTTTGATGAATTAAACTCGATAAATAAATTAATTGAAGAATCCAATTGTTTACTACTATTTCTGGACTATGACGGGACAATGGTTTACTTTAAAGAAAAACCCAGGGATGTAAAAACTCCTAAACAGGTGAAACAGGTATTGACTCAATTATGCAAAAAGCAAAAATTTTCAATTTTTATTGTTACTGGAAGAGGGATAAAAGAAATAAAGAATCTTGTTGATGTAAAGGGAATTTGTTATGCCGCCCTTCATGGATTAATTGTTGAATTTTCAGATGGTACTAGGAAACATTGGAATCCCTCAAAATCCGACCAAAAACTTATCGAAAGCATTATTAAAAACGCGCAAATTATTTTCAAAAAAGAATCTGGTGTTCTAATAGAGGATAAGGATTACACTGTTGCCTTTCATTATAGAATGGTCCCCAAAGATGTGAAAGACAAATTAATTGAATCGTTTTTAGATCTAGTTAGAAAAATTGACACATTAGACAGATTGGATGTACTTAGAGGTGCTGAAGTTATCGAAGTTAGACCATCTAATTGGAACAAGGGAAAATTTGTTGAATTTATAGTGGACGAGTTTATTTTAAATGAAAATGTTTTGCTAATATACATTGGAGATGACACAACTGATGAAGATGCTTTTTCTTATCTAAACAACAAAGGCATAACAGTTTTTGTAAAAAACAACGAGTTTAGGGATACCAAAG
Organism: Thermoplasmatota archaeon; assembly: GCA_016936135.1. GTDB lineage: Archaea > Thermoplasmatota > E2 > DHVEG-1 > DHVEG-1 > JAFGPP01. Next base: position 15,281 of record JAFGPP010000043.1, on the reverse strand, counting down.
CCGAATACTGGGTAGATAATCCTAAGAAAGTACTAGAATTTTTGAAATTAATTTCCAAGGATACTTCTGAAAAAAACACCAGTATTAACTAGAAATTCTTTTATCTGTTTAATGTTAGCTTAAACTTATATATCAAAAAATAATATGCAGAGGAAATCTCAAATATATCTGTGGAAACTATGGCAAATCTTTCTGTACTATCTCTAAATAAATTTAGATGTCTATTAGGAGATAGAACAATAGAAAACATATTTGATAATGCTTCTACTCTCTCTGAAAAAAGTGCTGTGCACATCAATTCAACCTACCAAGGTGGAGGAGTTGCAGAGATTTTAAACAGTCTTATCATCCTGATGAATGATGTTGGAATAAAAACTGATTGGAGAGTCATGCACGGCAGTCATGATTTTTTTTCTGTGACTAAAAAATTTCACAATGCTATCCAGGGGGAGCGCATACATTTAACTGAATTAAAGAAGAAAATATACTATATTACTAATGTCAACAACGCTATTTTTACACATTTAAACCATGATTTTGTAATTGTCCATGATCCACAACCGTTGCCAATAATTACTTGTTATAAAAAACGACAACCATGGATTTGGAGATGCCACATCGACATTTCTGAACCAATGAAAGAGTTATGGGATTATTTGAAAATGTTTATTGTTAAATATGACGCAATGGTTGTATCCATGAATAAGTTTCGTGAACGCAATTTGCCTAATCACATCATTCCTCAGTTCATCATACGTCCCTCAATTAACCCACTTAACATAAAAAACGATGTGATTTCAGAATCAACCATTTCTAGATATATGCAAAAAATGGGAGTAGTTACAGATAAACCAATAATTTCCCAGGTTTCGCGGTTTGATAAATGGAAAGATCCAAAGGGCATGGTTAAGATCTTTCGTTTGGTAAGGAAAAAATTAGATTGTCAACTCGTATTGATGGGGTCAATGGCAGCAGACGATCCTGAGGGTCAAGAAATATTTAGACAGGTAGAAAGAGCAGTAGGGGAGGACAAAGACATACATTTGATAATGAATGCACCTGATATAGCCGTTAATGCCCTTCAGAGATCATCTACTGTTGTAATTCAGCGTTCCTTAAAGGAAGGATTTGCAATTACGGTAAGTGAAGCTTTATGGAAGAGCAAACCAGTCGTTGCCTCAAACGTGGGCGGTATCCCATCACAAGTTTTAGATAATAAAAACGGCTATCTTCTGGATCCTATGGATCTGCAGGGATTTGCGGATAGAATAATCCATTTAATTAAGCATCCAGAACTATCTAAAAAAATGGGCGAATTTGGAAAAGAGCATGTTAGAAATAATTTCCTAATTACTAGACATCTGATAGATTACTTAAACCTACTAAAAAAAGTTGATTAAAAAATATTTTAAAAATTAAGGTCTTAATTCTTCAACTATCACTGCATTTTTTACTGTAGTTATAGTATCATAAGGAAATAATATATTTCCTTTTTCATCAATTTTATAAAATTTATTAACAAAGCCAGTTGATGGTTCAACCAATATTGTTATAGGTTTACCAGTCTGATCATCTTTTAAGGAATCTTTTACGGTGCCAATTAATACACCTATTTTATTCATAACCTTTTTTCCTATTAGATCATCAATTGAATCTCTCATAAAATTATTCCCTCGTAATATTAAACACATTTTCATTTATAGTTTTAACGGCCTTTATTAGACCTTACGACAACGATAAAATTAGGTTCAATTTTCAAAATTTATAAAATTGGGCAAAGTAAATAAATTAAAAACATTAAAACATAATTTTTATTTTTCTTGTTTAAAAAAATGAAAACTATTATATGCAAAAAATTAACTATCCGAGGGTCTAATTTAATGGTGTAGATTTATGGCAAAGAGTAGTAAAAAACAAATCAGAGAAGACGAGCTAAAGGTCCTTAGTATTCTTCAACAAAATGCCCGCGAAAGTGCTGATAGCATAGCAGAAAAATGTGGATTTTCACGTCAAAAAGCTTGGAGAATTATTAACAGATTAGAGGAAAACAAAACTATTTGGGGTTATGGAGCAATTGTCGATGGAGAAAGAATTGGATTAAAAGAATATTTAATTTTAATAAAAAAAACAAATGAACCCGTGCAAGATCTAGCCGACGTAATAATTTCAAGAGATATTGAAAAGAAGTCGGAAGATTTGAATATAAACATAGAATCAAGCCATTATCTTCACGGCTTATATGATTGGGAAATTGAATTTACGGCTAAGGATTTGAAACAAGCTAAGAGATTCACTGAACTTTTAAATGCCTTATATCGAAGATATGTTCAAGAACTATTGCTAATTGAAAAAATTTTTTCAGTGAAAAAAAATGGTATTAACAATCCAGACATAAAGAAACTAAAGGAATTTGTCTAAAAATCAATAAATATCTATTATCAAATACAAAATAAAATTTTACAGACAGTATTTTGGATAAATCTAAAAATGAGATTTTTTTGAAATATTAGATCCTACGAATTATTACATTTTCATTCAGTTTTGTCAAATTCATCAAAGAATATTTTTGATAGAGATTCTACAAATTCTCTACTAAACTTTATTAAATTTACATCATTGTAAAATGATGATTTATTCTGCATACCCTTATTCCCTCAATAGAAAAATATTAATTTCTTATTTAAAATTTGCTAATATAAAAAAATTTAGAAAGCCCAATTGTAAGAAATAATTTAGGAGATTTAATTATAAATCTTAATTAAATTAATCTATTAAAAGATCGTAATTATGTTTAATTCTAAGACATTATATCATCATAACATATTTTTGTAATTTCTTCAATTTTTTTCGTTGCATCGATTTTTAAAAATCTTTTATCAACTGATAAATCCAGATAATTCTTTTGTACTTTTTTTAGGAATGAGACCTTTTCAAACGGAATTAGATAATCTCGATTTTTAATTCTGGAAACTGAAATTTCTGGATCAATTATAAATAGAAATGTTCTATCAGGAATTGGAATTTTGTTTTCAGAAATATCCTGCAGCCAACTCATTGGTCGTTTTATAATATCTTTTAGCTGGGCTCCTTGATATGAATATGTAGATTCTGCATAGCGATCGCAAATTACAATTTTTTCTTTTTCAAGCCATTTTTTAATTTGCTTACCGTGAAGGATACGGTCTGCAATAAAAGTAAAAGATATTACAAATGGGTCTGCGCCCTCTTTTATATATTTTTGAACTTGCACCCCAATTTCTGAATTCGTTGGTTCAAAGGTATAAATAACGTCATATCCGTCCGATTTTAATTTCTTATAAACAAGTTTAGATACAGTCGATTTACCTGAGCCGTCTATTCCTTCGAATGAAATAAAACGTTTCATTTATTACGTCAACTCCTTGGTAAAAACAAATTTTTATTAATAATAATTATTAAAAAATTCTTCGAAAATCGGTTTTTTATTGGAATTAATGTTTTTGTTTCCATTTTGCTTTGTAATAGCTGATTGGATGATTTATTCTTCTACATAGATCATCCATTTGATCAACTGGGCAAATACCATATGTTCGCATCTTTTCACAACCTGGTGCCGAATAGGAAGTTGACGAGGTAGTACCAGTAATATGTTCGATTTGGTAACGAGTTTTTTCATCCTCAAAATCTGGGGCACTACTGAACAATTTTAAGATATCATTTGTATTTAGTCTCAACGAATTAAGAAATGCAACTAGCGCAAATCTGCCCATATGTGGTACGTTTTCTCCTGATTGAATGGCTCTAAGTATGGATTTCATACATGGCGGAAGTTTTTCAGGGTCAACTTTTCCCATGGGGGCAGTTTCTATTTTTTTTCTATGTTTTGATACTAAATTTTTGAATCTGATTATATCTGAATAAAATATTCGTGCGATTCTACTATCACAAATTCTTGAATCAAGTTCATTATTAATTCTTTCTCTTAAAGCTTCTTGAATCAATCTAGCTAAATCTTTTTGTGATATTGATATATATCCATTTTTCATCACTCTATTTACCATTTTCCATTCCTTGTATCTAGTTGGTGCATGATGTAAATAATTTGTAAAGTAAATTCCAAATTTTTGTGTTTCACTATAAAATTTTAAATCAAGTTTAAATTCTTTTGATAAACTAAGAAGAAAATCAGGAGTTTCATTAATCATTTGTTTATATGCGTGTATTGCTTCTCCTAATGCATATCTTCTAGTAAAATAGACATCTGAAATGCAAACTGAAATCATTCTAGCAATTGGATATGACAGTATCTCCATGATGCAATCTGTTTCAGTGACAATTTTTCTATTTCCAACATCCCTATTTTTAAAAGCTCCATCAAGGCGTTGGATTCCAATTAACCTCGCACGTTCATAAAGCGGATCATCAATAATTTCTCCGACGGAAAGTGAATTTTCTTTTACATAATTTTTTGATTCGTTTAAGAAGGGATACTTAGCAATAACAGTTAAATCCACCATGTCTTGATTCTGTAATTAACATACCGACCTTAATGAATTTTACCCCATTTTTAATTTTACATTCTGTTATATTTACACGATACATATTTAAACAAATATTGATAGATATTAACATGTTATTGGGAGTCTAGGTGACCGGGATGAGAGTAAAAAAATCGGATGTTGGATGCACTCTTAAACATGACGCAGAAGAATGTGAAACAATATCTGAAGAGGAAATTGACTTTATTTTTCCAAAAAATGAGTTTAATAAGGAATTATTAAATTTCTGGAAATTAATGGTTGATTGTGAAGAAATAGAATAAAGCCTCATAATTTTAAGTAGTAGAATTTATATTATCAGCTACGATGCTTGTTTAGGGGGCTCGTAGCTTAGACTGGTGGAGCGACTGGCTCATAACCAGTTGGTCGCAGGTTCAAATCCTGCCGGGCCCACTGATTTTTTATAAATCTTTATTTGATTTTAAAATAATTAATATGTGAAATTTTTCCATTTTATTTTTAAAATTAAATTCGTTTAACATTGAAAACATGAAAAACCTAAGAAAATATGGAAATAAACCTTTTAATGTGGCCGTTATCCACGGTGGACCTGGTGCGCCTGGGGAAATGGCACCGATTGCCAGAGAACTATCAATAAACAATGGAATTCTTGAGCCATTTCAAATGGAAACAACAATTGAAGGGCAAGTTAAGGAATTAAAGACATTATTGGAAAGACGCGGTAAAGCTCCATTTATTTTAGTTGGTTGGTCATGGGGAGCATGGCTCAGTTACATTTTTTCAGCCAAATACCCATCTTTAATTAAAAAATTAATAATGATTGGAAGTGGACCATTTGAAAAAGAATATGCAAAAAATATTATGAGAACTCGTTTAAATCGTCTGAATAGCACGGAAAAAACCCAAGTAAATTTACTATTTGACATCCTAAATGATCCCTCAAGTAACAATAAAAATACACATCTGGAGCGATTTGGTAACTTAATTTTTAAGGCAGATTCATACGAAGCAATACACTATAAGAACGAAATAATTGAATATCAATATGATATTTATTATAAGATATGGAAACAAGCTATTGAGCTAAGAAATAGTGGAAAACTGCTAAATTTTGGAAAGGAAATTATATGTCCAGTCGTGGCAATTCACGGTGACTACGACCCGCACCCGTTTAAAGGGGTTCAAGAACCCCTTTACCAAATGATAAAAGATTTCAAATTTATATTATTGAAGAGATGCGGACATTACCCGTGGATTGAAAAACATGCAAGAGACAGATTTTTTGATATTCTTAAAAAAGAAGTAAAATGATTTTGAATTTAAAAACACAAAAATTTAAGCAAAGAATATAAGTTTTCTAAAAAATTTTATATTTAGTAACTAACTTATTTTTAAATATTAAAAAATGTATTTATTATCTAGCATAGGGTGAAATAATAAAAGTTGAAATTGTGGGCGGCGGCATAAGTGGAATGAGTGCTGCCATGTCTATTAAAAAACGCGATAGTTCAATAAAAGTTACAATTTATGAGAAACATAAAATCATTGGATATAACTCAGAAGGTCGAAGATGTGCTGAGGCTCACTCGATAGAGGAAGAATGGTGTAAATGGATACCTGAAAAAAGTAGTTATTTCAATAATATTTTGGAAGCCGAAAGTATTGTCGGAAATAAAGTTTACAAATTCCAAAGAGAGATAGGAACAGCTTACATACTAAATCGTCAGGAGTTTATTTGTCAACTTGCAAGGGAAGTAGAAAGATTAGGGGTTGAAATAAAAACTAACAAAAAAATTAAAACACTTAGTGATCTGGAAGGAGACATAATTGTTGACGCTTCAGGATGCCCGAGCACTTTAAAAAGTATTCTGAATCTTAAAAAAGGGACAACAAGTTATTCGTATCAACAAACCCTAGAGGAGGCAAATTGTTTCAATGCTAACAAAATAAAAATAATACACATAGGGGAATATGGGTATTTTTGGATATTTCCTAGAAATCCTGAAAAAAGGGAGGTTAACGTCGGTGTTGGCCTAATTAGCAAGGGAAAAAGTAATTTGAAGAATATTTTAGAAAATTTCAAAAAAGAAAATGGTATCTCGGGTAAAGTAAATCATGTTACTGGTGGTTTAATTCCCATAGGTTTACAAAGACCATTAATTTATAGAAATATTATCTTTGTTGGTGATGCAGGGATTGGAACTTTTCCATTTACGGGGCAGGGCATATACCGTGCATTAATAAGTGGTGATGTCGCAGGTCAATGTATTGCAGATGGGAAAATAAAAAATTACTCTCATATAATAAATAAGATGTTCATTAAATGGGACACCATCGGAAAGACAATCTATCATATAAATAAAGTATTTAGAGAAATAAACCCCTCACTTGTTTTATGGACACTAAACGAATTTTCAAAAATGAGTAGAATGCTACATTTGTAAGTTCGTTAAACAGTAATAACAATTATTTTCTTAGAACATGTTCGATTCGATTTTTCAACTCATCGATTTTAAATGGTTTTTCAATATAATCATCTCCAAGAAATCCGCCAGCTTTCTTAGCAACATTGTCAGTCCGTGCTGTTAAAAATATTACTGGGATATTTCCACTTTTCTTATTCCCCTTAATTTTGTCAAAGGTTTCCCAGCCGCTCATTTCGGGCATCATTATATCCAACAGAACAAGATCAGGATTATCTGTTCTAAGCATTTCAAGACATTTCATACCGCTTTCTGCACCCACTACTTCATAATCACTAGAAATACTTTCCAAACCATTTTTTACTGCAATAATAATATCAGGATTGTCATCCACCACGAGTATCTTTTTTGCCATCCTTATCTCCTTGGTGTTGAATAGCATATGTACTTAATTACCTTTTTTATGCAAAAACAAGTTCAACACAAATCATTTTGAAATGAACAGGTGTTAAATCGATTAAGACGTTTTATGGCATCAATTTTTTGCTTGTCTCCAATTTTTGACTGATTTATTCCTTGCATCAAGATTTCGGTAGATTCGTCCATGGCTTTTCTATCAACTGGGAAAGGAACACCGTCCTTACCGCCAACAGTAAAACTAAATTTTACAGGATCATTCCATGAAGGTTTTTCACCGTAAATAAGTTCAGAAATTAACGCTAATGCTCTTATCGTGTTTGGTCCAACACCCTTTAGTGAAAGGAGTTGCTCATAGTTTCTAGGCTGAAAATCATAAATTTCCTTCATTTTTGACCAATTAATACTACGCGGCATATTTAGAATTGGCACAATTATCCTTTTTTGATTTTTTATATTCCATTGATCAAGAGTTGTTTGAGTTTGACATCGTGCTAGCAATGCCCAATCTTTTTGTAATTGTTGGGGACTTTCATTAACAAGCTCAACACATAGTTTTTGACATTGTTTACTATTTTCTGTTGCCATATTAAGAACAGAACTTAAGGATTTTTTTCCAATAATTGCATCATGCGGGTCTAAAACAAAATTATTAAAATGCTCGGAATACCAATGATATCTACGAGCAAAATTTATCTCGCAATTTAATCCCTGTTGGATTACACACCATTGATCATTTTCAGACATTAAAAAACAATGGTGATAAAGATCATATCCATCCTGTATCGCTGAATTGTCAACTTTTGCGGCCATCCTGCTAGAATACTCGAATTTTTTAATTATTTCAGTTGATAAATTGAATATTTCTCCAATTTTTTGAATTTGGCTTAGAGTGTTTCTTGATGCTCTTCCCTTTCCTCCAACAATTGCTATTCCGTGTTCCTCTGGATCAATTGCGTCTTTTAAAGCACCACATGTAACAGTTGTTGTGCCACTTGAATGCCAATCGAATCCCAATACACAGGAGAGAGACTGAAACCAAAAAGGGTCGGAAATTCTTTTTAAAAACTCATTTTTTCCATATTCTAAGTTGATTACATCGATTATTCCTCTAGCCAATAATACCATTCTTTCAAATAACCATCTAGGAGCTTTTCCTCCATGCAGAGGTAAATTAGCAATACCCGTTTTACCCATTATTAATATAAAATTGAAGTTGACAGATATATATCTTTTCCAGGGGTTGTTTAAAGTAAAATAAGTAATAGGTTTCTGTCTAAAAATTAAAAATATTATCTATTAATGTTGGTTGTTCGACTTTGTTTAATATGAGGAAAACGAATACTTTTGAGACAAAGCCGAGTAATAGTTTCAATAATCCCGGTTTTACATTTATTAAGAATAAACTCCCTGCGATATTTATAAAGACGAAAATTAAAGGGGACATGCCAGCACCTACCGAGAGCTGGCATTTCTGCTATATTAAAATTAGATTAAAACCTAATTCCTTCCTCCCATCTCCCTTTTTTTGTATTTTTAAATTTCTTTCATAGAATTTTTAATGCTTGACTGCATATATAACAAAAAATGCATCGCGAGCTATCATCATTTGATATTTATGTAATCGTCAAAGAACTACAACAATATACTGGAAGTTTTATCGAAAAAATATTTCAATTAAATTGGAACGAATTAATTATTCGTCTTAAAAATCCTGCCACCAAAATTAGGGAAACTCTTTTTATTAGAAACGGTGAACTAATTTGCATTACAAAAAAACAATTTGATGTTCCGTTAAAACCAAAAACATTTACATTAACATCAAGAAAAAATCTAATTAACAGTAAGATTTCTAATTTTAACCAACTTGGTTTTGACAGGATAATCGATTTATGTATTTTAAAAAAACAGGAGGAATATCATCTTATTATTGAATTTTTCTCTAACGGAAACATTATTTTGACAGATTCTAAAAAAATGATTTTGATTCCACTAATAAATCAAAAATGGGCTCATAGAACGATTGCTAGAAATGTTGAATACTTACCACCCCCTGTTCAAATAAATCCCTTTAATTTATCTTATTCTGATTTTATGGATTTATTGAATGAAAGTAAAGCAGATTTAGTACGTACTTTAGCTGTAAAAGTCAACCTCGGTGGTGTTTATGCCGAGGAATTATGCAAAAGATGCCAAATTCAAAAAAATATTAAAATTTCAGAGCTAAAAAAGGAGGATTTAAATAAAATATACGAGAAATTCGTAGAATTACTAAAGATTTTTAAAGACGAAAAATTCAATCCGATAATCATCAAAAAAGATGGTTTGATTCAAAATATATTACCAATCGACTTTGTTTCTTATGAGAGCAAAGATGTAGAACGTTCAAAAAGTTTTTTAAAAAGTCTTGAAGCTCTTATAGATACAAAAATAGCGCCAGATAAAAATCACTCCAAACCAGTAAATGAAATTGGAAAACTCGGGAGACAATTATTGCAACAACAGCAAGCAGTTAAGGACTTACAGGTTAAAATCGAAAATAAGAAAATGGAAGGGGATGTAATTTACCTTAACATCTCAGTTTGTGAAGAACTTTTAAATGAAATTAGAAACACTATTAAATTAAAGGATAAAAAAGGCAAACTTGAGGAAATTAAAAATAAAGAAATCGTAAAAGAATTTGACCCACAAGACAATTTACTCACAGTATCTTTACCAGATATAAATGGAATATCACATGAAATAAATCTTGATTTTAGAAAAACCGCTGCTGAAAATGCTGAAATGGCTTATAGAAGTAGTAAAAAATTAAGATTAAAATTGGAAGGGGCAATAGAATCAATAGAGAAAACAAAGATACTCGTCAAAAATTCCGAAAAAAACCTTACAACAAAAATTGCCAAGAATGAAGTTACCAGCAGAAAATTCTGGTTTGAAAGTTACCGTTGGTTCATTTCCTCAGATGGAAACTTAGTGATTGGAGGAAAGGATGCTAAAAGCAACGAAAAGGTAGTTAAAAAACATCTGAAAGTGGGCGACAGATATGTCCACGCAGATATCCAAGGCGCACCAAGTTGTGTTGTTAAAAAAAGAGATGTAAATGATAACGAAATGGAGATATCTGAAAAGACCTTAGAAGAAGCATGTATTTTTTCCGCTTGCTATTCAAAGGCTTGGAAACAATTTACTGAATCACAGGCCTATTGGGTTTATCCTGAACAGGTCAGTAAAACACCTCAAAGCGGTGAATTTGTCAAAAAAGGGGCATTTATAATTCGTGGCACCCGAAATTACCGTAAGGTTAAATTGGAACTAGTTATCGGTGAGGTACAGATAGGAGGCGAAATTAAAATTATGGGCGGACCTCTTGAATCGATAAAAAATAGATCAGATAAATATGTTGTAATAGTTCCGGGCAAAACATCAAAAAGCGAAATGGCTTACAGCCTTGGAAAATTGTTCAATGTGGATGTTAGTTTAATTGAAAGAACTCTTCCACCCGGGGGATCATCTGTCATAAATTTTAAGGGTGTAAAATACGAAAAAGGCAGGAAATAAGCCATGAAGATTATTTTCAAGGACATGAAACATGGTGAAATTGGACTAATACCAGAAAATCTTGATGATATCTGGCACTTATATAATATTGTTGATGAGGGTGATTTGGTAAGAGGAATTACATTTAGAACTGAAGAAGGAAAAGATGACAAAATAAGATCAAAAAAACCTGAAAAAAAGAAGATGAAACTTGGAATAAGAGTTAAAGAAATCAAATTTCACGAATTTTCTGACAGATTACGCATACTTGGCACAATCGAAGAGGGGCCCCAGGATTTGGGATCGTTTCACACTTTAAACATTACAGCAGATTCCATGGATAAAATTAATATCATAAAGGAAAATTGGAAAAATCATCAATTAAAAAGATTAGACGAGGCTGTAAGTTTAAGATGTCAGCCTATTTTATTATTTATTTCTCTTGATGAAGATGAGGCAACTATTGCAATTTTGAGACAAAGTGGAATTCAATTAGTTGCTGAAATCAATTCAAAAAGATCTGGAAAAATGTATGAAAGCTCTGACAATGAAAAGGAATATTTTAATCAAATAATTAATGTTATAAAAAATCAGAAATACTCAGATTCGCCTGTTGCAGTAGTAGGTCCCGGATTTGCAAGAGAGCACCTACTGAAATTTGGGAAAGAAAACGCACCTGAAATATTTAAAAATGTCCATACCAATAGTACAGGTAATGCAGGAATGAACGGAATACACGAGACAATAAAATCTGGTTTAATTAAAACAATTATCAAGGAAAATCGTGTAGTTCATGAAACAACGCTTATTGAAAAACTATTTGAAGAAATTAAAAAAGATGGTTTAGCAACTTATGGAGAAAAAGAGGTAAAACTTGCACTTCAAACTGGAGCTGTCGAACGTCTGTTAATTTCCGATATTTTAATTAGAACTAAGAATGGAGAAGATTTACTAAATATTGCTAAACAAAACAACAGCGAATTTACAATAATTAACACCATGCACGAATCTGGAAAAAAGTTTGAAGGACTGGGTGGAATAGGGGCTTTGTTAAGATATAAAATTTAGATTTTATATCATTTGTCTGCCATATGCCATAAAAAGATAAAGGTCAGCAACGCCAGTTACCTTATCTTCATCGTTATTATTTTCTAGATTATCTTCTTCTATAATCTCTTCAAGGGTGTATTTATAATAATGATACGTAATATCAATTTTAAATGTGTCTTTGATAAATCGTTCGAAAATCCTATTTAATAGAAGAATCCTTTCATTGAGTTTGATTGTCAATGAAGCTTTTAATTTGAAAGTTTCTCCAGCAAATTCTTTACTATAATTTTCTTGAAGTTTAGTCTGTGCTTCCTCTAAAGATTCTGCTTTTAGGCTTGTTGAAAAGGGCCTAACCTTTCCTTCCATTGTAATTGTTGCCTTTCCATTACCAACAATAGTCTTTTTGTATTCTTCCTCATCAGGTGCTATAATGGCTACTGTCAATACATCTTTTCCTATGCCCAAGGCACCCTTTCCAAAGAAACCGAGAATTGGAAGACCCATTTTACTGTCAGTATAACTGACATTAATTTCTATTGATTTGATATTATCTTGATCCAGTGTAAAGCAATTATTATCAGCCACTGATTTTCCTTTATTTAAAAAAGATAAAATTCTTGGTAAATTTAGAGTGTATGTCTTGCCATCTAACTCTTTAGTTTCTACGCTCCATTTTACTTCAAAAGTTTTTACTTCATCTGCTTGATTTCCAAGATTACTATCATCACCATTTGACTGTGTCATATATATTGCAATAGCACCTGCCGCGGCAATTAGAATGACGACACCAACAACAAGAATTATCTTGTCATTTTTTTGAAGGTTCATAGATTCACCTTTGAAATTATAATTTTAATACTATTTTTCTATTATTATAAGTATGTTTAATCCTTTATTAAGTTTTTTCGTCTAATATATAAATCGTGATAATATAAATTTAGTGATTTGGATTTTGGAGTTATATCTGATATAAAAATTACTACAATATAACAATTTTTCAAAATTTTTATGTTTAATTTTCAAGTATTATCGGTAGTTTTTTTCCACAGTTGACACATTTATCTTCGTTCAATCCATCTTTGCTGACAGTAAAACCATATCTTTCTATACAAGTCTTGCCACAGCTCGGACAAAACGTATTCTCGTATTCACCATGAGGCACGTTACCAATATAGGGAAATAATATACCAACCTCTTTAGCACATTTAAAAATTTGATAAAGCGTTTCAAAAGGAGTTATGGATGCTTCCATCATTTTATAATCTGGGTGAAAACGCGAGAAATGCACTGCAGTGTCTTTGCCAAGTTTTTCAACTACCCATTTACAAAATCTTTTTATCTCTTCTAAATCATCATTATATCCAGGAATCACAAGATAAGTTACTTCCAAGTGTATTTTTAATTCCTTTGCAAGTTCACACGTCTTTATAACAGGTCCCAATTTCGCCTTACAGATTTTATTATAAAAATTTTCATTAAACGATTTCACGTCAACATTCATAGCATCTAGATAAGGAGAAATTTCCATTAAAGCATCTCTAGAGATATAACCATTTGTAACATATGCAGTGTATAGACCCGATGATTTCGCCAGTTTAGCTGAATCAAAGGTATATTCATGCCATATGGTTGGTTCATTATATGTCCATGCAATCCCCTGACAGCCATTGGATTTTGCCAGTTCTACTGCACGCTCCGGCATCACATCTCTAATATAAATGGAATCGTGATTTGCAGTTGAGATGTCGTAATTCTGACAGTTCAGACATTTAAAATTACAGCCAACTGTACCTAGTGAAAACACTTGGGAGCCAGGATAAAAATGAAATAGTGGTTTTTTTTCAATTGGATCTACAGCCATTGATGAAACGCTGCCGTAGATCAAGGTTTTCAATTTACCATTTACATTTTTTCTTACGCCACAAATTCCTTTTTGTCCATTCTTGATTTTACATCCATGGGCGCAAAGGCTACATTTTACTGTTTGTTTATCGATTTCCTTCCAAAACCTAGCGTCTCTCTCCATTACAGAAACCGATACAACATAATAATATATTAAATTTATTCACCTAAAAATAAACCCTTCAAACTTCTTAATAACCCACGGTTTGGATATTGATCATTTATCTGCGGCTCCATCTTGGAAAAATCTTCTAATACCTCTTCATTTTTCAATCGATAACTTGCATAATAAAATGCTTCTTCAACGGAAATTTTACCGTCTTTGAATATGGGCAAAATCGTGGGTCTGCCTTTATAAAATAATCCGGGTCTAAAGCCATCAGCTTCTCCAGAAGTTAACCCTTCAAACCACAAGCGGGAAAACAACGGACCTAAAGACAAACTAGCATAACCTACGTGAAACTTGCTTGTACCAGTTATTACAACTCTTCCGGGATCAGGAATGCCTGATCTAAGCAGGAAAAATGTTGGAATCCCATATATTGTCTTCTCGGCATATCCGCCACTATAGCACGCATCAACTAAAATGCACGTTTTTTTAGAGGTCAAGCCAGAAAGAAGTTCACCAAATTCATCATCAGTGATGGTATCATCCCATAGATAAACTGCACTGTTTTCTAGGACCTTTCCTCCAAAATATGGATCAGAACTGTCTCCATGCCCGTGCCCAGCAAGCCAAATAAAAATTTCACTATCTTGGAATTTATTAGCCTGTTTTACAATATATTCAATGCTTGTCTCTACATTTAATAGAGTTGCGCCACCGTAATTGAATTTGTATTTTGTTATTCTCTCTTGTAAAGTTTTTTCGATTTTTCCCAATCCGTTATCTTTTCTAAAGTTACCATCATCAAAAAATATGAAAATATTTGATTCAGAATAATCACATTTTTGAACGAGATATTCGGCCATCTCTTCAGCAAAAAATAACAGACCATTTCCCAATTTGCTTTCGTTATCCTGGGGAAAGTTACCCGCAGCAATAAATATTCCCCATTTGTGTTCACCAGTTTCTTTGGGGTCCGGGTTCTCAACAGTTACATTAATTGATGCGATTGGTGAATAATCAATGCCGTCCCAGCATCTAACATTTACAAGATAATTAAAATCCTCTATTTCATATATTCTCCAATTGTAACTCCAACTAATAGTCCCGTCAGCCTTTTTCCATTCACTGCCATTGACTTTTACTTCTACTTTTAAAATAGTGTCGTCGCCATCTGGATCAGATGCAGTTCCACTAATCATTACAAAATATGAAACAGTTGATCCATCCTTGGGAGATAATATTTCAGCGATTGGAGCGTGATTTTTTTCTTCTTCCTCTAAACAACCAGAAAATAACGGCACTGCCACAGTGATAATAATTAAAACTAATACTAATGATTTATCC
>JAFGPP010000042.1 GCA_016936135.1 Thermoplasmatota archaeon | reverse complement strand
CCAAAAATAGAAGCACTTAACAAGGGCATATGGAAAACTGATAAGGATTTCGTTTTAGATCTTCTTCACGATGCTCATGTTTTGGTTGTACATGGCTCAGGCTTTTATTCTAAATATGGAAGAGGCCATTTCAGAGCTGTAATCCTTCCAAAAATGGACACGCTTGAAAAAGCGTTTGACAAAATAGAAGATTTTATGAAAAAGAGACTTCACGGTTAGTCTTTAGTATGATAAACGCTTTTACTTAAGTAGTATATTACTTTTATTAATGAGCGTAATTCTAAGAGTTCAAGGAATATCAAAAACATTAGGTGGACGTGTTTTATTCAAAGATGTTTCTTTTGATGTAAGTGACAACGACTGCATAGGAATAATCGGACCTAATGGGTGTGGAAAAACAACACTTTTTTCAATTATTTTAAATACAATGCGTCCTGATGATGGTAACGTTTTGTACAAACCGAATCTTAACATGCAATATCTTGAGCAAACTATGATTAAATATCAATCTCTCAGTGTCGACAGCTATCTAAATTTAAAATGTTCAGATAGTAACATTGATAGCAAAATTAGGGAAACTGAACTTGCTTTATCAGAAGTTGATCCCTACAATGTAGAAAAATATGAAGAAATTTTGCACCGGTTGCAAAAACTGCAAAGTCAAAAAAATAAACAAAAAGATAACTTCCTTTTTCCTGAAATCTCAAAGATAATGGAAGAGCTAAATATTGACAAAATCAAAAGTGATGCTAAAATATCCCAATTATCTGGTGGTGAATTTCAAAAACTATCTATATCATGTGTTTTAGCCAGATTGAGAATATGTGATATACTGTTACTTGACGAACCAACAAATCATTTGGACATAGATACAATTGAATGGTTTGAGCAACAAATTGCTGATTTTCCTGGAACAATAATGATTATTTCACATGATCGTTATCTTTTGGATGATCTTGTAGATAAGATCCTTGATTTTCAAGGCACTAGCATAGAATTTTTCCATTCAACATATGATGAATATGAAGAACAAAGGCAAATAAGACAGAAAATGCGCTATCAGGAATATAGAAAGAATCTTGCAGATATCAAAAGAAGAGAATCAAGTATCGATAAAATGTCTCGAAGAAACAGGTTTGACAGACAAATTTCAAGTAAATTGAAAAGATTAGAAAAATTACCTAAAATAGAAAATCCATTAATTAAGAATTATTTGCTTAAAATCCGTTTTGACCAGGTATTTAAATCAGGAAAAAACATTTCGGATGGAAAAGAAATATTAAAAAGATTTGACGACAAAATCATCTTAGACGATGCAAGTTTTGAAATTTTTTCTGGTCAAAAAATTGGACTAATAGGTCCAAACGGCTGTGGAAAAACCACTTTTTTAAAAATGTTGATTGGGAAAGAGAAATTAGATAAAGGAAAAATATCTCTTAGCAGAGGAGTAAAATGGGGCTATTTTGACCAGGGCAATATTTCCTTGAATCTTGAAAAAACAATTATTGATGAGGTAAGAAGAAATCAAACCGAACTTTCCGAAAGCGAGGCTAAGGGGCTACTTGGACAGTTTAATTTTAAAGATGACGATATCCTAAAAAAGGTTAAGCAATTATCTGGTGGTGAACAGGCTAGGTTGGCTTTTTTAAAATTGATCATTCAACCATATAATTTTTTAATTCTTGACGAACCAACAAATCACATGGACATTGATTCAAAGGTTGCTATAGAATCTGCATTGCGTGCTTATAATGGTACAGTTTTAGTTGTCTCCCACGACAGACGTTTTTTGGACAATGCGACAACTCAAACTTTTGTAATGGCAAATGGAAAAATTATGCAGTACAAGGGAAATTACTCCACCTCAAAGCTTCAACGTCAGCAACAAATAAGTGATGTTACGCTTGAGGATACATCTGTTGTTTATGGTTTAAATCTAAAAAAATATGTGGTAAAAAGAGCATTTACGGAATGGACCACAAAAAAAAAATTCAAGGTTGGAGATCAAATAATAATTGGGGATCATAACCAAAAGGTATTTGATTGGGCGATTAAAACAGATCGCATAGTTTCAAAACATGATAAAAACAGATAGTTACCATTGATCATATTTTACAATTTCAGACAGGCTTTTTCGTTTTTTCCCGCCTGAAAAAAATTTAAAGGTTTTATCTATAAATCCAAGTTTTTCAGTTGAATAGCCCAACGGGGAAATCGCAACAACTTTAATTCGATTTGGAATTCTTAATAATTCTTTTAACTTTGTTTCGTTATATTCAGCAATCCAGCAAGTTCCCAGCCCAACATCAGTTGCTGCAAGAATAAGATGTTCCATTGCAATTGCCACATCTACGGAATAATAATTAATTTCATTTCTTACACCGCTCAAATCAGGATCTGCACATGCAATAATTATAACTGGAACATTTTTAATCCATCTATTGACAATGGTAGTTTTTGCTATCTGTTGAATTAAATCTTTATCCCTTACAACAATGAAACGCCAACATTGACGATTTACCCAAGATGGGGCTAATCTGGCACATTCTAAAACATATTGAATTTTTTCTTCTTCTACAGGTCTTTCAATGTAAGATCGTACACTTTTTCTGTTTATTACTACATCTTTGTATTCCACAACTACCACACATCATTTAAGAGGAATTTTTTTAGTAAGGCTAAATCTAAATAGATTTTTAATGATTTACGAATAACTATGCACAGTTTGTTTTTCAATTAAGTTTTTAATTTCGGCTGGTTTTTTGATACCTACCTCAGTTATTATTCCTGTCAACAAATTTAATGGTGTCACATCAAAATAAAAGTTAATTGGAGTTACATTCTTTAATTTGCGAGAAGTTATTTCTACGGGATTTCTCTTCAAAATTTTTAGATTATAGCCAATGGGCAATATTTTTTCTGTTCCACATAGGGAGTAAAAATCAACATTGTAATATTTTGAAGCTATTGCAATACCTAATGTGCCTGTTTTATTAACTAGTCCATTTTCAACAATTGCATCCCCTCCTACTATCACAATGTTTGCTACATCCAAATACTTAAAAATGGCTGCATCTGTAACAAGATCTACTTTAATTCCTGCTTCTCCTAATTTTCTTGCAAATATTATCCCCTCGTTCATGGGTCTTGATTCAGTACAAATTATTCGAAAATTTTTTCCTTGTTTTTTGGCATTGATTAATGAATTTAGAACAGAGGAGCTGTAGGAGTGAGCAATTATTGTTGAATCTTTTTTTACTATTTCTTGAACTAGCTGAGAAATTTTTAAAGTTGAATTTTCTAAATGATGCTGGAATCTAATACAATACTCTTTAACAATATTTTTAATTTCTAGAACATCATGAGATTTGTCGATTTCAAATAGTAAAGAATTTAAAAAAGTAAAAATTGAGGCCATTGAAGGCTGAGCTGCAACCAATTTTTGGGCTGTTTCTCTGATCAATTTTTTAGTGACATTTAGATCTCTTAAAGAAATATTTTGTACCAAAATATTCATTGTTTCAACTGCTTTTAACGTTAATTCAATAGATCCGCTTGTATTGTCAGATTTGACTAGCTTAATATTTTCTTCTACGTTAATTGGAAGATTTGAAAATTTCTTCATTTAGATGAAAAATACTGAAGTTTGGTATAATCTTTTCTTTGTTATAGCCACTATCGATCAGACGTGAATTTTAAAAATGCTCCACTTCCCCTAAGTTCATTTTGTACCTTGTCTGCAAACTCGATAACCTGGCCGATACTTACAATACCCTCCCATTCACGAACAAAATCATGATTTCCCACTGCCGGTTTCAATCCCATTTTCAACAGTTTATTATAAATATCTGAAATATTGACACCGTCAGTGTTCGCATAAACATCTATATAGGTTTCCAATAGCTCACCAATTATTGAATATCATTTATTCTATAAAATTTGTTTGTTTTTTAAAAAAAACAGAATACTAAAATATTGTCAGTGCATATCTTTGATAATATTGGACACAGGAAGGAAAGTAGGGATGCTCAAGGATGGGTTTCCTGATTGGGCGATTATTCCGATCCTTCCTGCTCATTATTGTAAATATTTTTGCTTTTAATTGTCTTTTTCTTAGGTATAATATTATCTACGTTTAAAGCAAATTATGCCTCTGCATATTCGCCTGCCAAACATAAGGTAATACCGGGCATGAAATGTGCATTTTTTGAATGTTTTCTTAAAAAATCCTCCATATCCTTTAAATATTATATTGATATTCTGTTTTTTAATGGCTCTTTGGCAAGGTAACTCTAGAAGAAGCAAAACAGGGCGAAGAATTCGGTATGCTCGCAGTAAGAAAAAGTTTGAAATTGGTAGAGAAAGACATTTAACTACAATAGGAGAACTAAGATTAAAAAAAGTTCGTACCAAGGGCAACAATAGAAAAACCCGATCAAAAACTACCAATATTGCATATGTAATTGACCCTAAAAGTAACAAGACAACAAAAACAGAAATTGTCTCAGTAGTAGAAAACCAAGCAAATATACACTATGTGAGAAGAAATATCATAAACAAGGGAGCAATCATTGAAACAAAGATGGGTAAGGCCAAAGTTACTTCGAGGCCTGGACAATGCGGTACCGTTAATGCTGTTCTTGTTGTAAAATAAACTTATGTGATTTAATATGGTCTCTAAGGGAGATGACAAGGTCGTTATTTGGCCAATATATTTTGACAAATCAGTGACAAGACAGCAAGGAAGAAAGGTAGCAATGAAACAAGCTACCGGAAAACCTTCAATAGAAAGCATTGCGAAGGCAGCACAGTCTCTTGGTTTGCATCCAGTTATACAAAAAGATAGCATACATCCTTCTAGACCCTGGAGAAAGGAAGGTAGGGTTCTAATAGATAAGGAAGATTCAAAAAGCAGACAAATAAAACAAATTGCAAACAGGATGTAAAATTAGCATTGTCATCAATTGTCAATGTTTTTGCACTTATTTTATTTTTGTAAAAAGCCATCTGGTTAAAGGAATAAAGATTTTTTCATAGACAGAATCGGATATAAAGGGACTTATTTTTGCTAGAAGTAGAATAGGTATTGGAAAAATATAAAGTTTTTTCTTTTTATTTATTGCAGCAACAATTTTTTTTGCACATTCTGCTGGCTCCATTAAAAAAAGTAATGGTAGCCAGCTAGGGATATCTTTGTTTACCATTGAAGTATTTATAAAACCAGGACAAATGGCCGTTACATCAATATTATTTGCTTTGTTTTCAACCCGTATTGCTTCTAAATATCTTAAAACACCACCTTTTGTTGCGGAATAGATAGATAAGTATGGCAAACCTCTAAAAGCAGCACTACTAGTTATACCTACAATTTGACCTCCTCCATTTGCAATCATTCTTGGAAGTACCAGTTGAACAGTGTTTACAAATCCAGAAAAGTTGACATCAATAATATCATGTACTTCATTTATTTCTAAATCCTGGGATTTTTTCCAATAAATCACTCCCGCATTTGCAATAACAATATCGGGAAATTTCCATATTTCTTCAATCTTTTCATAAGCATTCTTAATTGAGTTAATATCTCTTACATCACCAGGTAAAACTAATGCTTCTCCCCCTTTATTTTCAATTTTAACCTTTAATTGATCCAATTTCTCTTTGTTTCTACTGAATAGACCGACTCTGTAACCCATTTTTCCAAATTCAATTGCTAAAGCCTCCCCGATTCCCCGTGAAGCTCCTGTTATGAAAACTGTAGTAGTCACCCTCATCGTCAAGTAATAATCTATTAAAATAGTTTTTTGGGATTTAATCCATATATCTTACAAAATTTAATTTTTTATTGATTAGGAAATCAGAAATAATTGATTTCCATGATAATCACACTACGATTTTTCGTTTTTAATTTCAACATTTATTTAGAAAATGTTGTAAACTTATTAATTTAACAAATTAATATTAAGACTTAACACTAAAAAAATTGCAATTAGAAAAGTGTAGATTCCGTTAAAATTATAAACTAAATTAACCTAAATGTTTTGTGATGGATGCACAGGCCTTGAGAGCAGCAATTTATACTAGAGTATCTACTGAGGATCAGGCAAAGGAAGGTTTCTCACTAGATGCACAATTAGATAGATTAAGGGCATATTGTAAATCCAGAGAATGGATTATCGCAGAAGAATACGTAGATGACGGATATTCAGGAAGAAATACAAAACGTCCGGCTTACACCAAAATGATGGAGGAAATGGACAATTGGGACATGCTTTTAGTTATCAAAATGGATCGAATACACAGAAATTCGAAAAATTTCATGTTAATGATGGAAACATTAAACAAACACCAAAAAGGGTTTACGTCAATGACAGAATCTCTTGACACATCAACTGCCATGGGAAGATTTGTTATGGATATTATTCAAAGGATAGCTCAACTTGAATCCGAGCAAATCGGTGAAAGGGTATATGTTGGAATGGAACAGAAAGCAAAAACAAATGGGGGCATTCTTGGTTTCAACATTCCATATGGATATGATTATATCGACGGGGAACTGAAAATAAATGAACAAGAAAAAATAAATGTTGAAAAAATTTTTGGACTTTATATTGACGGTCTTAGTATGAGAAAGATTGCAGAGCTACTAAATTCGAAAAAAATTCCAACCAAAAGAAATAAAACTTGGGGTCCCGAAACAATTTCAAAAATTTTGAAAAATCCATTGTATTGCGGTAAGTTTCATTGGGAAGAATACACCCATTCTGAGGCTTATCCTGCAATAATTGATGAAGAAATTTTCGAAGATGTTCAAAAAAATATTAAAATTAAAAAAAGAAATTAATAGCAACTAATATTTTGCTAAAAAAATTACAAAAATACACTTTTTATAATATCATTTTTCAAAATGCTCTGTAGCACATAAATTTGACTCAAAAACCCAGAGTTTTCGTTGAAAAATGTGTATTCTAAAAAAATTTTCAAAATCAAAAATTTGGCCGAACAATAATTACTTGTGTTAGAAATAATCTATCATGGCATAAACAATGACATATGCAAAAATTTCAACAATTTTTAATCAATCAATTTGCAAGTTTATAATTAGCAATCAAAATGATTTTTCTTGTTACCTTTTTTGGGATCCGCTAAATTTTCAATATTTCCGCAATAGTTTTCTGTCAACTTCGGTAGACCGAAGTTGATAAAACTGATTATTCATTTTTCTATTGACATAACTACGTTTCTTCAGGAAATACATAAAAATGTTTAAAAAATTATCTTTCAGCCTGAAAATTCATGAGAATAATGAAAATAATTTGAGGATCAAATTTATAATAACCATTCTAGCGTGCTAGAATATATCTAACAATACAACATATTGATAAATATTATCACGATAAATAAAATTAAGTATATAGCATTAATTGTTAAGTCTTTAAATTAACAGAAGATACAAAGTAAATATTAAGGATTAAAATGAGTTATTTATTATTAT
>JAFGPP010000041.1 GCA_016936135.1 Thermoplasmatota archaeon | reverse complement strand
CACCTGAAAGACTCATTTCATTTAATGAATCTTTAATACCCTGTATGATTTCCTGTCTAGAAGCTTTCATTAATTGCTGAAATTTTAATCCATCGGGTGGAGCAACAAGTTTTTCAATTGATTTGGGAAGTTTTAAATTTTTTTTCCTTACAAATGAGTCGCCTAAATGAGTATGAGCATTAATAAAAGTAGGAACAATTAGACCTTTTAGCAAGGGTTTTTTTGGGCATGTTTTACCAATTTCAACAATCTTTTTTTTTTCTAAACCAATGTAACCTTCCTCTAAACCATTTTCTGTTAGGATTTCCCCTGAAAAATAATGCATTAAAAAAGAAGATATTAAATGAGTGTTTAAATTTTAACCTTGTTTCATTGTTTTAACCCATTTATATACTGGTTCAACAAGTTTTTTAATTCTTTCTTTTTCTTCATTCATAGGTGAAGGACTCCATGAATCGGCTGGTTCAAAGTGAAAATCTGTTACAGCTCCAATGCGTTCTTCTTTAGGTTTGAATACTATTTTGAGTGGCATTTCAAATTCTACATCCCAGGGATCAATGCCGTGAAGTTCATTTGCTATAGCAACCTTGCTATCACCTATAACTGCGTATACTAATACAATTGGTAATCTTTTAAGAGATGATCGTCCACTCCATCCTGCAATTGTCCAGGTGTGAACTTTAGCTGTAAGAGGCATTTCTAGCCATTCAGTTTTTTCAAGATTACAATCAAGGTTCCAACAATGAGTACGAACAGGCACCCAGACATCCCCGCATTTAGGGCATTTTGTTCCCATTATTTTTCCTTCAATTAAACCTTTGAAAAATTTACTATTCCAACCATGTCTGATAGTGTATAATTGATCATAATGGAGAAATTGATTCATTGCTTCTCCATCTTCAGAAATCTCATGACCAATAAATGCTAGACCCGTCTCCTTTACATCATTTGGACGGTATGTTTTTTTCTCAACAAAGTTAGGTTCTTGGGCAAATTTCTTTTTATTCTTCATAACAGTTACCACCTCCACTTTAATGCCTCCTTAAGATAAAATTCGAAATACTTGTCCCCGTTCCTGCATGACTATTTACTATACCACAATTTGCATCAGGAACCTCAGTTTTTTTACTAATATGTTTCTTTGGTATCAACCCCGCTAATTGATAATAACATTCAACTGTGCTCATAATTCCAGTTGCACCAACTGGATGGCCATAACCCATTAATCCTCCTCCCGGATTCATAGGTATTTCTCCATGCATATGAGTTTGTTCATCACGTAGAAATTTAGCGATATTATCTGTATCCGCTAGATAAAGAGCCTTATAGATCTGAGCTTCAGATGTAGAAAATGCATCATGTATTTCACCGAAATCTATATCTTTTAAAGGATCTTCGATGCCTGCCATTTTATATGCTTGATCTGCAGCATTACGGCAAGCTCCAAATTCTGTCATCTCGGGATAGCCTTGGCCATAACGCTCGGTCCATCCAGGGAAGTTAAGACGATCACCTGCCCGTATAGTACAACTTGATAATCCCATTCCATCAATGGTTACATAATTATCTGGGTTTACTTTTTTAGCGTATTCCTCTGAGCAAACTAAAACAAATGCAACACCTCTTGACATAAGACAGCAATCGTATTTTTTTATTGGATAAGAGATAAGTCGTGAATTCATTACATCTTCAACTGTTAAATATTTGTGTTCATTTCTATACCATTGAGCTTTCGGGTTTTCCATTGCATGATTTCTGTTTTTTGCACCAATACTTGCAACATCTTCTTCAGTTACTTTATTATCCTTCATCCATTTATTAGCCATAGCTGCATAATATATAGGATAAATTCCACCAACTAAAAGTTCGTATCTTATATCTGAGGCTAATGCAATGAATTCGCTTCCTTGTGATTGTGACACTGAATCCATTGTTTCCCAGCCAATAACTCCAACAACGTCATGATGACCAGACATAACAGAAAGAGCTGCAGCATATAATGCTGATCCACCAGTATTTCCACCATTTTCGACACGGAAATGAGGAACGCCTACCAATCCTAGGTGATCATGAATGATCCACTCTGAACATAGTTGATGGCCAAAATGTACAGAAAAGTGAGAATAAATCATTAAATCGATATCTCTCATAGAAAATTCTGGTATATCCCCTCTTACTTCTCTTATACATTCAGCAGCTCCACCTTCTATACTTTCAAAACCAGTAGGACCATAATCAAAAGGAGTAGTGGCTCCACCTACTATACACACCTTTTTTGGCATTATTATTCTCCTATTTTACGTTAAGAGACGTAAAAAGCTTTTTTAAAAAAACCCCTGTCTCTGTAGAGAATGTAATAAATATTATATTGAAAAATGTTTTTGTATTTCGACAATTAACGATAAAGAATTAAATTATTTCAGATTGCTTTTTTTATCTCATCTATAGCATTTGGATTTTCAACAGATGAAATATCAGAAACTTGTTCACCTAGATATGTCGACTTTATTATTCTTCTTACTATTTTTGATGATCTAGTTTTAGGTAAATCACCAACAAATTTTATGTCACGAGGTTTCAATGTTTTACCCATTATCTTAACAACCTGTCCTTTGAGTTCATCTCTTAGTTCTTCACTAGGATTAAAGCCTGGTTTTAAAACAACAAAACTAACAATATCTTCGCCTTTTATTTCATCTGGAACTCCTATAGTTGCAGCTTCAGAAACAGAGGGATGCTCTATAAGAGCAGCTTCAATTTCTGCAGGTCCCGTCCGTCTTCCAGCAATTTTTATTGTATCATCACTTCGCCCATGAAGTGACCAAAAACCATCCTCATCAATTTTTGCCCAATCTCCATGATACCATATATTGGGCCAACGTGACCAATATGTCTCAATGTATCGTTCTGGTTCTTTCCAGAAACCTCTTGTCATAGATGGTGCTGGTTTTTTCGCAACAAGATGTCCCATTGACCCTCTTATCGGTTTTCCATCGTCATTAAAAACATCGATGTCCATACCTAAACCTGGGCCGCGCAGAGTGCATGGTTTAAGTTCTGTAATAGGGAGAGGCGATAAGAAGCATCCCACTATTTCAGTTCCACCTGATATATTGATTATAGGTAATTTTTTTCCACCAATCTTTTCAAAAAGCCAATTCCAAGAATCTGGATCCCATGGTTCACCGGTAGAACCAAGAATCCTTAAACTACCAAGATTGTGTTTTTCTGTCCATTCATCCCCATATTTCATAAGTAATCTGATCGCCGTTGGTGAAATACCTAGATGGGTGAGTTTATGTTTATCAATAAGTTCCCAAATTCGATCAGGAGTTGGATAATTAGGTGCCCCTTCGTAAATTACTATTGTTGCCCCAAAACTATGAACCCCAATAATCATCCATGGTCCCATCATCCAGCCAATATCTGTTAACCAAAAAAATATATCTTTTTCTTTGACATCGAAATAATATCTCAATTCCTTTGCTATCTGAGCAAGAGCGCCACCGTGTGTATGAACCGTTCCCTTGGGTCGACCAGTTGTCCCAGAAGAAAAGATAATCATTGCATAATCCTCTGAGTCCATGTGTTCTGTTTCACACTCATTAGATTGTTTTTGAACTATTTCATGCCACCAGATATCTTTGTTTTTATTCCATGAAATTTTATTTTTCATTCTTTCAAAAACTATGACATGATTAATACTTGGGACAATTTCAGCTGCGATGTCTGCTTCTTTTTTTATGTCAACGATTTTACCACGTCGAAGGGAGCCATCAGCTGTAAGGAGGATTTTAGCATCTGCCACATCTAAACGAGATGCTAGGGCCTGTCCCCCGAAACCCGAAAATATTGGTATGCTTATTGCACCGATTTTCATAATAGCTAGAAAACCTATAACGATTTCTGGAATCATTGGCATATATATGCCTACTCTATCCCCCTTTTTAACTCCCAATTTTTTCAGTGCATTTGCAAATTTATTTACTTCTTTATATAACTCTGAATATGTTAACTTTCTTGTATCTCCATTTTCGCATTCCCATATAATCGCCGTATAGTCTTTTTTATTAGATTTAGCATGTCTATCAAGTGTATTATGAACAATGTTTAGTTTTCCGTCTATAAACCATTTTGTCCATTGTATTCCATCAGTATCGTCATAAACTTTAGTATAAGGCTTGTAAAATTCAATATTTAAGTCTTTTATTACTGCATCCCAAAACCATCCTATGTCATCTGTAGATTTTTTTATTAACTCATCATAATTTTTTATTTTATATTTTTTCATGAATCTAGATATATTTGCTTTTTCAATATATTCCTTTGACGGTTTCCAGACTATATCGGTCATTTTTAATTCCACCCCCAAATATTGCATTTTTTGAATTACATGATTGGGGTTCATATCTTTATATTTTCTTATTTT
>JAFGPP010000040.1 GCA_016936135.1 Thermoplasmatota archaeon | reverse complement strand
TTTCAGTTTGATGTCTATTTATAAAGCTTCAAATATGCCCGTTGCTGAATACATTGCTGAAAATGTAATTAGTTTTCCCTCATTTGCCACCCTTTCTGATGATAACATTGATTGTATTTGTCAAGAAATTACTGATTTAATGATATAAATATAAAATTGTCAAAATATAAAAAATTAAAGTAATTAACTTAATATATGCATTTATTCATTTACAAAAAATAGTTATTAACAATAATATTAGAAGAGGTGAAAATAATATAAAAAAGGCATTAATTACCGGGGTCACAGGACAGGATGGATCATATCTTGCAGAATTTTTATTAGAGAAAGATTATGAAGTTCATGGACTCGTAAGAAGGGCAAGTACTTTCAATAGAGAACGTATTGAACATTTACACTCCTATGATAATCCAACAAGAGAAAATCTTATTCTTCATTACGGAGATATGACTGATTCTTCCAATCTTATTCGTATAATTAAAGAAATTCAACCACATGAAATATATCATCTAGCCGCTCAATCTCATGTTCATATATCATTCGAAGTTCCAGAATATACTGCAAATGCCGATGGTTTAGGTACACTTCGGCTTCTAGAGGCGGTTAGATTTTTGGACTTACAAGAATCCACAAAAATTTATAACGCCTCAACAAGTGAACTATTTGGAAATTCAAAAATAATTCCGCAAAATGAAGAAACACCATTCAACCCAAGGAGCCCATATGCAATTGCAAAATTATATTCCTTTTATATAACAAAAAATTTTCGAGAAGCGTACAATTTATTTGCATGCAATGGAATTTTATTTAATCATGAATCCCCAAGAAGAGGAGAGAATTTTGTTACAAGAAAAATAACTCTTAGTATTAGTAACATTCTAAGAGGAAAACAAAATAAATTGTATTTAGGAAATCTTGATGCCAAAAGAGATTGGGGTTATGCCCCCGATTACGTAGAAGCTATGTGGTTGATGCTTCAGCAAAAAAGACCTGATGATTATGTTATTTCTACAGGGGAATCTTATAGTGTAAGAAATTTTGCAGAATCGGCTTTTAGGGAGATAGATATAAATTTAGAATGGATTGGAGAAGGATTTGAAGAGAGAGGAGTAAATTCAGAAACGGGAGAAGTTCTTGTTGAAGTATCTCCAGATTATTTTAGACCTGCTGATGTTGATTTTCTATTAGGCGACTCTTCAAAAGCTAGAAAGGAACTTGGTTGGGAACCAAAAATTGGTTTTAATGATCTTGTAAAGATTATGGTACAGGCTGATGTTAAACAATTAAAAAAAAAATCAGTGATATATTAGATAATTATAGATAATTAATATGCAAAATACAATTGATTTAATTGTAATGTGTGGAAATTTGTGAAGATAATAATTAAGATAATTTAATATTGTTAAAATTAAAAGATAATTTATAAAAATAAAAATTTCAGTTTCCAGGGGGCAATACATATAGAAAAAAATTCCGAATTCCAATTGCTGAAACTGGATCACATACCAAAATTACTTGAAAAACTGATAAAATTGGATTCTAAAGAGAAATTTTATTTCAATCCACACCCATTTAAAAAAGAACAACTCACAAAAAATTATTTTACTATGAAAAATAAAAAGGATGATTTTTATTTTGTATTAATTAACCCTGATAATAATGATATTATTGGATATAGTATGCTACGTACATTTGGTAAATTTGAAATACCAACATTTGGAATAGTTATATTTCCACCCTATAGAGGTAAAAATTTCGGCAATACTCTCACAAAATTAACATTACAGCAAGCACAAAAAATTGGATATAAAAAAGTCAAATTAAGAGTGAATTGGAAAAATAAGGCAGCACTTATGTTATACAAAAAAAACGGTTTTAAGTTAACAGAACACGAAATTTGGATGGAAAAATCATTATAAAATCAATAATTGGGGAATTAATAATGTTAGGAAAATATGAAAATACCGATAGAATGATTAAGGAACCCAGTCTTGAACCAGTAGATGTAATATTACCAACACTTGATGCAGAACCTTATTTGGAAAATTGTTTAGATTCATTATATAGGGAAGTTCCTGTTAATAGAGTTATAGTAGTGGACGGCGGATCTAAGGATAAAACAATTGAAATTATTAAAAAATACCCTAGGATGGAAATCCACATTAGACCAGATATGAGGACGACCGGTAAAGCTTATGAATTCATGCTTGGGCGTGCTGCAACTCCATGGATATTATTTCTTGATGCTGATATTACCTTTCCCGAGGGTTGGTATAATGATATGATTAAACACAAAAAAAAATATGATTTTTTTGGCTGCAAGCGAATTATGCGTTATGAATTTTTCAGAGTTGAACCGACAAGTATAGACAACTCTAAACGTCCTATGGGTGCGCCTTGGCTTGCAAAAAAAGAATGCTTCAAAAATTTTCATGTTGATGATGACTATGCCTGGAGGATGGTAGACATTCTAGCTAAACAGGTAGCAGAAAAATCGGGTTATACATTTGGCAAGATTGATACGACATACCATTTTCATAATACAACTGAAAATCTGATGTATGAATCAGATAAGGAAAAAAGAGGCAGTAGACTCATTTTCAATACTCCTGTAGTCGAGATTACAGACATTAAAAATTGGGAAAAAAGGATTGAAAACACTTGTATGGCAACAGTGAAATATCTTGACCCCAGCTTTTATCCAGATTTAGATAATGATAATCATCTTTTCCTAAATCTAATGAAATTAAATCAAGATTGGATAAAAAATACAAATATAAAATGGTATAATGAATTACAAAAATTTAAGAAGAAAAAATACAGAAAATTAAAAGCAAAATTTTTCATTTTTAACACATTCAACTTTTTTAAAAAAAAATTTGTCAAGTTGTTTAATGGGGTGATGGTAAATTTGGAGAAATAACTTGATAGGTTACATAATTAAGTTATTTTTACCTGATATGAAAATTATTCAGGCTTTGATAAATATAAAAATGAAATATCGAGAGTACTTTGAATTTAATAACACCAAAATGCAATATTTTTTCCATTCATATAATAATTTTAGTGTAACACCCAGAGCAATAGAAATACCACTTATTAAATTCTATTTAACTAGATATCCCCACAATATAGTGCTTGAGATTGGTAATGTTACAAAGCATTATTATGAAGAATTTAAAGATTTTAAAAAAAAAGACACTCTTGATAAATTTGAAATGGCTTATGATGTAATAAATTTGGACATTAAAGATTATATAGCTGAAGAAAAATATGATTTTATCTATTCAATATCAACATTTGAACATATGGATTCAGATGGTGGTAATAATCCGGATTATAAGCCTATTAAAGACGAAAAGTTTACATCATATGCATTTAAAAATATGGATCATGTTATCAATAATCTGTTAAAAGAGGACGGAGAATTTATTATTACTTTTCCTATTGGCCAAGACAATTGCGAGATAGATAATAGTTTGTATGGAGAAGAATATTATAAATTTAATTCGAAAAAAGTTTGTGTTTATTTTTTTAAAAAAATCTTTGGCCATGCCTGGAAACAGATGAGAATTGATGTGAAAACATTTTTTAATGAAAATCCACAACCGCCTAAAGACAAATTCTTATGTTTAATGGAGATTACTAAATAATATTTTTATTAATTTTATTTTAGTTCAGATTTTATATAGGAAACCATACTTTTAATGTGAAACATTTTCAAGAAAAAGTTTAGATCTTCTTTTTTAAATTCCTTCAAAATGTAAAGTACCACCAAATATACCAATAACCCTAAAACTGAAAAAATAATTAAATGATACCATCTTGTTAATGAAATAAAATTGTTAATTAAGTAAATTGACACCCCCATAATTATTCCAGCAAATAAATGATAAGGCATGTATCTTTGCATTAACTTAAATCCAGTATATTTCTTGGCTGCCAGAAGATAGCCGATTAGCCCTATGAATCCAGAAATTGAAGTTGCAAAACCTGCCCCGGTATGGGCGTAAACTCCAAAAGAGGAAAGAAGACCCCATTGTGGAATTAATAAATAATTAAGTACAACATTTATTAAAAACATAATACATCCAATAATTGTTAATAATATTGGTTTATCATATCCCTTTATTAATGAATAATAAGGTATCATAAGACTTGCAATAAAGGCATAAATTGTTAGAAATGAAAGGAGTGTTGAGGCAGGTAAAAAGCTATCATTTAACATTGTATTGATTATCTGCTTTGAAAAAACCACTACAACTACAACAATTGGCATTATTGATAATGAAATATATCTTTCTGCGAGATGTGTTGTTTTTTCAATTTTAACAAAATCTTTTTTAGAATGAAATTCCGAAATTGATGGGAAAAGAACAATTCCTACAGATCCTGAGATAATTAGTATTATTTGAAAAAATTGCTGAACAGAGAAATAATATCCCACCTCTGTGCTTGTCCAAAAATAACCTAACATTACTTTATCTACATTGGTGGATATAATATGCATCGTGGACAATAATACAGTCGGTAAAGCGAATTTAATGTAACCCTTAAACAAACCCCAATTGGGTTTTCCAAACTGATATTTTCTAAGAAGCCAAAATCCTGTTATAAAAATAAAAACTGATGAGATTAAATAGGCCATTGCTAGTGAACCATAAGTGTGAATTGAAATGTAAGTTTGAAAAGGTTTTAAAAATTCTGGCCATGTGATCAAAGGTTTAATATTTTCACTACTTACACCTGCAAGACCTATGATAATAATTAACGGCGTTTTAACACTTTGCATTATTGTCATTAATTCTCTTTTAACTACTTCTCTAGTCCCTTCAAATGTGAAATATGCTATTTGGTAAAAATCTAAAAAAATATAATAAATAAGCAGAATAAAAATTGCGTTTTCAGTTGTTGCATCAAAAAATTGAATAGAGAAAATTGTCTTGATAGATAAAAATATTATTATCATTAAACTTGTGAGAATTATCTTTATAACTGTAAATGTGGCTAGGCATTCACTAATATTCTTACCCTCTGATATTCTCTTAACATGAGCTGCATTAAAACCCAAGTCGCTGATTATATTAAAAAGTTCGATAAATGAAATGGCAAAACCAATAACTCCTATTGCTCTAGGTGTAAAATTACCCCATAGTTTCGCCAACACAAAGAAATATATCCAACCTAATATCCTTGCGGTAAATGTTGATATTACAACAAGCATTGACTTTCTTGCGATCATTTGCTTGACAATATATGAATAAAATATTTATATGTTAGTTATAACATTCCAGAAAAATTTTGCAAGTAATTAAAACAAATGCTTGTAGATAGGTTCGAGGCTGCACACGCTCTTGACTACATCTGTTGGTGTGTTCCTTGCTCAGCTTGTCATAAGTATGCTGCGATACAAGCATGACCTGTTACGTCATGTTTCTACAAAATTCATCATGCAAAGCCCAAGTAATTTCGCACTTACCATCATTGTGGGTAAAAACGGGGTGAAAAACCGTGTTTTTCCAATTTTGACTGGATCAATACCCTGGTTTTTTGTGGAAAAACACCGGGATCATAGGTTTTTCAGCCTTTTTAGATGACTGAAAATCGGAAAATATGGTGAAGTGCGAAATGTGTTTTAATCAATAAAAGATCGGTCACCTGCGAAATTCAGGTTATAATAAATATTTCTAAAATATCCTTGAATTTGGCATCAATTCTCCTAAAACTTGGGCACCGGGTCCGATAAAAACATTATTTCCGATTATACTTCCAACATCAATAACTGAGTTTATTCCTGTCTGAACATTATCTCCAATAATTGTACCAAACTTCCTTCTTTTCGTGTCAATTTTTTTCCCATTTAAAACAACAAAAATATTTTTCTTATCAAGTCTTAGATTTGCAATTTTAGTTCCCGCGCCAAGGTTACAATTCTGTCCAATAACAGAATCCCCAACGTAATTTTGATGAGGAATATTGCTATTATCCATAACTATTGAGTTTTTTATTTCGCAAGCATTGCCGATATGACACTCATTACCAATTGAAGTATAAGGTCTAATGTAGCAATTTGGACCAATTTTACAGTTATCACCAATAATTACCGGCCCTTCAATATAACTACCACTCTTAACTATTGTATTTTTTCCAATTATTACTTTGCCTTTGACTGTTGCATTTTTCTCAATGTTTCCATCTATCTTTTTTTCTAATTTTTCTAAAATTTCTTCATTTGCGTCTAAAAGATGCCAAGGGTAAACTACATCTCTCCATTCATTTAACATAACTACTTTTATGGTTTTTTTATTATTTATCATATTGATGGCATCGGTAATTTCATATTCGCCACGAATTGATTTTTTTGTTAGTTTAATGAAATTAAAAATTTCTCTGTTGAAATTGTATATACCTGCGTTTATAATGTTTATAAAAGGATTGGGCATTTTTTCGTATATTTTTACAAGTCTTTTTCCTTTGGTTTCAACAATACCGTATTCATCGGCATTTTCTACTTTAAAAATACCAATGCTGTTTTTTGTCTTAACAATTTTTTTAATGTCCTTTTCACCAAATATTGTATCGCCAGAAATAACTACAAAGTCATCAACAAATTTTTCAACTAATCCTATTGCATGGGCAGTTCCTTGAGGCGTTCCTTGGTTGACATATTCTATTTTAACATTCCATTTTTTCCCATCTTTGAAATAATTTCTAACCATCTCACTTTTATAACCAACTATAAAAATAAAATCTCTAACACCTGCTTTTTTAGTATTTATAATATTGTATTCAAGTAATGGTTTATTTGCAATAGGTAGCATTACTTTTGGACGTGTAAAGGTCAAAGGATGAACTCTTTTTCCTTCACCAGCGGCAAGCATTATACATTTCATATTGTATTCCTACTCAACAGTTACAGATTTTGCTAGATTTCGGGGTTTATCTATTGAACAATTTCTTAGATCAGCAATATGATAAGCAAGTAATTGAAGTATAATTGATATCGGTATACATGCAAGCATATTAGATACAGACGGGTACCTTATTACAATGTCAGCATATTTTTCAATATCTGTGTCGTTTTGATCCGCTATAGCAATAATCTTTGCCCCTCTTGCTTTTGCTTCACCAATATTTGCAAGAATTTTATCATATGAAATATCCTTTGTAACTATTACAACTACAGGAAAATTTTTTGTTAAAAGAGCAAAAGGCCCGTGTTTAAGTTCTCCTGCGGCGAAACCTTCAGCTTGTATATAAGAAATTTCTTTTAACTTTAGAGCACCTTCTAAAGCTAATGGATAATTTATACCCCGACCTATAAATAAAAATGATCTTTCTTTAAAAAAATCCTTTGATATTTCTCTTATCGTAGCACTTTGATCTAAAGCAGCTCTCGCTTTCCTAGGAAGTTCTTTTAATTGAAGAATAAATTCATAAAGTTGCTGAGTTCCAATATTTTTTAAATTGAATGAAATTTTCAGTGCTAATAAAAATAAAACAATTATTTGAGATGTAAATGTTTTAGTGGCAGCAACCCCAATCTCTGGTCCCGATTGAGTCAAAATAAATCCATCGGCAATTCGCGTTGCAGAACTTCCAATAACATTTGTAATTACTAATGTATTGCAGCCTGATTTTTTTGCTTCTTTTAATGCCGCAAGTGTGTCACTGGTTTCACCAGATTGACTTATTGCGATAACAAGTGATGAATTATCTCTTATTCCATAAAATCTGTATTCAGATGCTAAGTCAACATAAACAGGAATTCCTGTCAAATTTTCGATTAAATACTTTCCAACAAAACCTGAATAGTAAGATGTACCACAAGCAATTATATGAATATTATTGTATCTATTTGTGAGCAATGATTCAATAATTTCTTCGAATTTAATTTCCCTCTCAATTTCAAATATGCGACCAATTAAAGCTCTTTGAATTGTATCTTGTTGGTCATGTATCTCCTTTAACATATAGTGTGGAAATCCAGATTTTTCAGCATCTTTAATATCCCAATTTATTATTGTTTCCTCTTTTAATTTCTCATTGCCATTTAAATCGTAAATTTTTATTGAGTCATTTTTCAAAAGGCAAATTTCTTCATCGTTTAGATATACAACTCTCTTGGTGTATTTTAGAAAAGCTGGGATATCAGAAGCTAAAAAATTTTCACCATCGCCTAGCCCAATTATTAAAGGACTTTCGTTTCTCGCACCAACAATTTTATCAGGCTCATCTTCAGATATAACCACAATTGAATATGAACCCTTAATTTTTTTAATGGCCAGGCAAACTGCTTCTAATAGACTTCCTTTATAGTTTTCTTCAATTAAATGAGCGATTACCTCTGTATCAGTTTGTGATTCAAATTTGTGACCTTTTAATTTTTCTTTCAATTCTTTAAAATTTTCGACAATTCCATTATGAACAACGGCAATTTTATTATTGCAGCTAATCTGCGGATGTGCATTTAATTTACTTACTTCCCCATGTGTTGCCCATCTTGTATGCCCAATACCAATATTGCCCTTTAATTTTGGTAATTTCCGTTCAAAATTTGA
The DNA here is from genome assembly GCA_016936135.1 of Thermoplasmatota archaeon. Classification (GTDB taxonomy): domain Archaea; phylum Thermoplasmatota; class E2; order DHVEG-1; family DHVEG-1; genus JAFGPP01. The sequence continues at coordinate 31,976 of JAFGPP010000040.1, read as the reverse complement.
AACATCACCTACTTCTTTAAAAACATTTAATTTATCTGAAATTATTCCAATTCCAACGGAATCATAACCCCGATATTCCAGTCGTTTTAAACTTTCAACTAGCAATTTTTTGATATCTCTATTACCTGCATAACCAATAATTCCACACACATTACATCACTTGGCTTTCACTTGGAAGATTTTTAAATATATGATTTAAAGGTGCAATAGAACATTTTCTCCCAACAATTATTCCTGGTCCCAAAACGACATGACTTCCGATATCACAATCTTGTCCAATCATTGCTCCAATATGGTCAATACTTTTGTAGTCTTCTTCTATTTTAATCAGATTTTCACCCGATATCGTGGAGAAATTATTCTTAATAATTGTCCCGCGTCCAATAATTGATTGTTCAATATAGGAACTTGAACCAATATGTACATCATTCATTATTACACTATTTCTTATCTCGGTATTTGAATATATACTTGTATTGTCTCCTATGGTCGTACAAGGGTAAATACAAGAATTGGGTCCAATTTCACAATTTTCTCCAATATTTACTGGACCAACTATATAACTCCCCCCATATATCCTGGAACCCTTTCCAATTGCCACAGATCCTCTCAAAGTCACCCCCTTTTCAATGTATCCTCCAATAGAATGCGGCTGATTTCCCAATATTGTTTCATTTGTATAAATAATGTCCCACGGATATACAATATCCATCCATAGATCTGCCTTTACCGCCGCTATTTTTACACCTTGTTTTATAAGTTGATTTATTGATGTTGAAAGTGAATATTCCCCTTCTGAGGCGATTTTTTCTATAGTTGTAAACACACCTTTAGGTAATTTGTATACACCGGTTGAAATCAATGAATGATCCTCGACATTTGGCTTTTCAACAATTCCTTTTAAAAAATTTTTATCAAGGCTAACCGCACCATATTTTGAAGGATCTCCATGCTCCTTTGTCAGAACTGCGTATTCCGAATCAATTTTAAGAATTTTATTTATACTGGAATGATCGACAATATTGTCTCCTGCAAGGACAATAAAATCATCAGTTACCATATCTTTTGCCTGCATTAGGGCATGTGCCGTACCAAGTTGGTTTTTTTGTACGACATAATTAATTTTTACTTCTTCATAATCCTCGAAATATTTCAAGATTATTTCCTTTTTATAACCAACAACAATAATAATCTCCTCAATTCCGCTATTTATTATTGCCTCTATTAAATACTGGATTATCGGTTTATTAGCAACTGGAAGCATAACCTTTGGCATCGTTTCCGTAAAAGGTCTTAATCGGGTGCCCTCTCCTGCTGCAAGAATTACTGCTTTCATGAAAACCCTCTGTTATTGTAAGTTTAAATCAAGTATTTTATATTTTTTAAATTTAATTGAAAAATAAAATTGAATAATTGCATCTCTCCATAATCTTTTTCTTTATTCTTTTGACAGGTAATCCTACAATATTCCTTTTTTCGTTCTCTTCCTATTACTATTAAATTAGCCTGGATATTTTTTACTACCCTAATAATTTCCTTCTCCAAATTTCCCTTTATTAACTTGATATCAATTCCACGTTCTTTCATATTCTCTATAAAACTTTTTGCATTAAATATTGGATCCTGTTCTGGCAAAGATTCAGATCTTATACCGTTTTCATCGACCTGAACATTATCGGCAATATCTACAATGTATGTCATATGCAGATTCCAATTAAAAATTTTTGATAATTTTATACTAAAATTAGGTACCTTTTGATTTGGTGAAAGATTCGATAAAACGGCCAATATTGAACGCCCCTCTTTTTCAGATTCGACCCAGATAGGAATGGAGAGATCGTCTATAAGTCGATAATTTAGAAGGCTTCCCTTTTCATAACTTATTAACACGAGATCGTAGCTGCCATTTTCCAATTCATACTTAATAATTGGGCTAAATTCTCCTTCAACTATCCGTTCAGTGAAAGAAATATTGTTCTTTTTAGTAAGTATCTGGCATCATCCAAAACGATGATATCGGCCTTAAGTTTGTTTTCTTGTATTATATATTTGTTTGTCCTCTTTTTACTATAGTAGGTCAAGTGTGAATTAGATATCTTGTCGGTCTTAATTATGGTTTTATGTTCGATGATATATAGAAGATGTAATATACAATTAAATTTTTGAGCTAAAAATTACCCTCTCTCTAAAACCTTTTTTGAATAAAATTCAGATGATATTGGAATTAAGATGTTTTCAAACATATGATATAAATTTTGGTCTTTAAATTATTATAATCATTTTTGACAATGCAGATAATAATTATATAGTTTTCATAATCCTAAAAATCCAATCCAATAAAAAACTGCAATGAAAAAAATTATTAAAATGCAAATTAAATTGGCAAATATTCCCGCTTTTGATAAATCTCTAGTGGAAAAGTATCCAGACGAATAAGTAATTGCATTGCCTGGAGTTGCAATCACTAACATAAAAGCAAGACCACCTGAAAGCGCTATTAATAATGAAGAGACAAGAGGAGATATTTCTGTTACTTCGGTCGAAATTGCTAAGCCTATTGGTAAAAGAAGGGCAACTGCGCCTACATTTGACATAACTTCCGTTAGAAATATTGTAAAAATTATCAATCCAAGGATGATTAAACAAGGGTTGACTTCTACAATTGTCAATAATTGATGTGCAATCCATTTGCTTGCCCCTGTAGTCTGCATACCGTGACTTAAGGTAATTGCCCCGCCGTAGAGAAGTATTATTCCCCACGGTACATTTTTTTCAATATTTCCCCAAGATATCGATCCAGTTACAACCATAAGAACTGCACCAAGTATTGCAATTCCAGCAAGACCGAGTTGAGGATGAGAGGATAAAAATATCCAAAGAAGCACAGTTACACAAAGAACAGATAAAGTTGTAACTTGTTTTTTTGTAATTTTACCTGTAATTGCCAGCTGGTTTGCAATCTCTTTACTAGCAGCTGTAATGTCGGTAATTTCAATAGGGAAAGCAATTTGTAATATAAGCCAAACAACTGGTAATGCGATTATAACAATTGGCATTGCGTAAATCATCCAGTCAAAAAATGTAACACTTATTCCCTGTTCCGCAAGAATGCCAATGGTCAAAGGATTTCTTGCTCCTCCAATAAGGGTTCCAAGGCTTCCAATTGAGCAACCATAGGCAACGCTCAACATACTAACCTTTCCAAAATTACTTTGTTTAGGAATTAATTTCATTGAAATTAATATCGAGGTAACAATTGGCAAAAAAAGTGCTGCTACTCCATGTTCTGGCATAAAAAAAGAAAGAACAGCACATGAAATCATTATTCCAAGAGTAAATAGTTTTGGATTGTTTTTGAAAAAATTAAGTAAAGTAAATGCAAAGTGCTTATGTAACCCGACATTTTTTACAGCAGCAGCAATAATGAATGCACCAATAAGAAAAAAAACTGCCTGATTTCCAAAGGCTGCAAATATTTGGGCAGGGGTTGCTATGCCAATAAATGACTGTGTAATCATTAGTAGAATTCCAGTTATGGGCAGTGGTAAAGGTTCTGTAATCCATAAAACTGCAGCCATTAAAAGGATACCAATCATTATTTGTCCATCACGTGAAAGTCCCGGTATCAAGGGCAGAGTTGAAAAAGTAATAATAATTGAGAACGAAAGAATTATGAAAAATATATTTTTGTAATTAACTGAAGAATTTTTATCTTTTAATGAATCAATATTTTCATTCATAATTGCTGATTTACAAATTTTCTACTTTCTCTGTCGGTAAAGTTTAGGATCTATTGCACTAGCCATCTTAAATATTGTTTTTTCAGGAAGTTGTAAAAATTCCTGAATTTTTTTTAAATGTTTTTCAGGGTTTGCTAATAAATTATTATAATTGACAATTAGATAGTAAATGTCAGTTCTTGTTCTCATTTGACCTTTTATGTATGTGTTTAGATTAATGAAGGCTTTTTTGGTTCTAAAGCGATCTTTATCATTTATTCTGGCAATCTTTTCCATTGAATCCAGAATTTCATCAATGTTTCTTTCAGAATATATTATTTTATAATTTCCCTTTGGGAGGAATTTCAGGCCATAGGATGTTATTTTCAAAAATTTTCCCCGATATTTATCAAAAGGAAAGTTATTATCTATTAGTTTATTTATTATTTTACCACCATCAAGTTCAAAATACCCTCTAGGATTACCCGTATCCGGCAAGCGACTTTTATCATAAGAAATAGGAATCCCAGCTGCACCAAGAATTTGCATAAGCATAGAAGTGCCAGATCTCTCTAGACCCGATACAATATAATTAATTGAAGAATCAAGTGTCATGCATTCCATTAAATTATACCATATTCATGTATTTTCTGTATAACAATTTCTGCTCCCTCTTCGACATTTACAACATCTGTATCCAGTGTGATTTCAGCCTTCTCAGGTTCCTCGTAAGGATCATCAATACCTGTAAAATGTTTGATTTCTCCCGCTCTTGCCTTTTTGTAAAGGCCCTTTGGATCACGTTTTTCACATGTTTTTAACGAAGCTTTTGTGTATATCTCAATAAAACGATTATCTCCTACTAAATTTCGACAGAAGTTTCTATATTTTCTATAGGGCGAAATAAAAGCTGTGATGGTAATAATTCCTGCATCTGCAAAAAGATTAGCAACTTCAGAGATCCTCCTGATATTTTCATTTCTATCTTCTTCTGAAAATCCAAGATCTTTATTAAGACCGTGTCTGATATTATCTCCATCTAGTACATATGTTATTTTTCCCATTTTTTGAAGTTTGTATGCAACCTCATTAGCAATAGTAGATTTTCCACTTCCTGAAAGTCCTGTAAACCACAAAACCACACCTTTCTGTTTTAGGAGATTTTCTCTTTGTTTCCTATCAACTTTATGGTCGTGCCATGTTACATTTGCTGATTTTTGTTCTTTCATATTTCTTTCACCATTCTATTAATTATTTAAAAAATCTTTTAGTTCTTTGACAAAATCATCGGTTTTATCTTTTGGTAAAATCGCACCCAAAACTTCTTTTTTGCCACCACACTTAAATCCCAGTTGTTTTCCCCGTCTTATCATTTGTTCTGCATTTTTTGCACATCTCATATAAATTTGATCTTTGTCAGAAAAATATCCGGTATTTACCACAATTGCATTTTTACCACTTTCCCAAGCAATTCTTCTGGTAACTGTGGAAATAATATTATATTTGGTACTTATTTTTTTGAAAATGGTTTTACTGTTTTCATCTGAAGGTTGACGAAGTTGTAATTCAATTTCATTATCTAAAATTGAAAGATTTTTGTTCCATAGTTCATTATTTAGTATTTCTGACGGTGATTCTATTTGAATAAGAATATGGGGCGTATTTTCCACCGATTTTTTATAACCAAGCTTATAGTTTGAATCAAGAAGATATACCATTCTTAAAAGATTATCAAAAGTTAGATTGTTTTTTACACAAAATTTGTTGATTATTTCTTTAAATTTGAGGTTTTTCAAAATTCTTCTTTCGTGATCACCAACAATACCAAGAATTGCAAAAAGATTAACAGGATTTTTTAAATAATCATTTACAATCCAGCTGGCAGAGGGGTAATCATTTGGTTTATCACTTTTAATTATTGGATTGTGATGGAAAACTTGTTTTATTTCGTTTTGTAGGTGGTGATCAAATATGAATACCTGTGCATTTTTTGATATCTTTAAAATTTGTTCCTCTGGAAGTGCCATGTCTGCAACTATTATGTAGTCAAAAATACTGCAATTTTCTAATTCCTCGTTTGTAAGAAAGTAGTTACCAAGCTCAGGAGTAATGTTTTTAATTTTTCTACCATTAAGATGACTTAGCAATAGACAGGCAGAACATATGCCATCTGTATCCCAGTGATGAATTAAAAGACCTTCTCCGTTTAAACTATCAAACATTTCAATTACCTTTCTATTCGACAAACGGTTTTTCAAATGTCAGAATGGTTTCGGCAACTTCTTTTCTCATCATGTCTTCAGAAGGTATCTGGCCCTTTAGTAATATCTCTCTAATTTTTTTTCCGCTAAAATTTATATGATATTGGGGATCGTGAGGACAGATTTTGTCGTTAACTACACTTCCACATTTTGTACATCTTGAAAAAGATCTGAAAAAAACAGGTATAATTCCAAGATCAGGAAATTCAGAGAAAATGTCGTGGGCGTCATAAGGGGAATAATAATTTCCAACTCCTGCGTGATCCCTACCGATAATGATATGTGTACAGCCAAAATTCTTTCTCATGATAGCATGATGAATCGCCTCACTGGGACCTGCATATTTCATAGATGTTCTTAAAATTGACATAACTGATCTTTCCTTGAGATAGTAGTGTTTCATTAACGTTTCATATGATTTCAGGATAACTTCGTCTTTAAAATCACCAGGTTTTTTCTTCCCTATTATTGGATTAATAAAAATACCATCGACAAAAGTCAATGCAGTTTTTTGAACGTATTCATGTCCAATATGAGGCGGATTTCGAGTTTGAAAAGCTACAATTTCTCTCCAGCCTTTTTCTTTGAAAAGTATGCGAGTTTCTTTAGGAGTTAGATTGTATTGATCAAATTCTCTTGTTTTATTTTTAATAAGTGTTACTTTACCACCGATTAAATATTCTTTCATCTTGCAATACAAAGCGACACCGGGGTGTTCCATTTCAACCGTACCAAATATTGCTTGGGCAAGGTTTTTTTTATCATATTTGTATTTGTCCTCGACATCTATTATTGCTTTAAGCCCTGTTTCCTTATTGGTAATTAGAAGACTGTCCCCCTCTTTTATATTTTTATTGTCCGTGTCAAGTATTATTGGAATAGTCCAAGGAACGTCGTTTTCGAGTCGTCTTTCAGCAACAATATTATCTAATTCATTGCGGTTGATAAATCCCTGCAAAGGGGAAAATACCCCATTTGCAATGTTAATTACGTCTTCTGATTGATCTGTTGTTATCTCGCAAGTTTGGTTTTTTCCAAAATTATCAGATATATCTGTTACTTGTCGGGATACAAGTTTTCCACCATGGGGTCTTGGCATTTATTCACCTTAATCCAAGTATCCAAGTGCGCGTAATCTTTCCTTGACCTTTTCCTCATCTTCTTTAGTAAAAACTTCTTCTCTTTCTTCTTCTGTGCCTGCAATTACTTCTCTGAGAACATAGGTTACATATGATGAAAGAGAGTGAAATCCAGTGCCTTTTATTCTCTTTTTAATTTTTTCTGCAAGTGGAGTCGGAATTGATATCGTAGTGTATTTTTTTTCTTCATTCATTTAAACACCTAATTATATTTAACTATATTTCATTATATGTAATTATATATAATTATAAAAACAATATTTAAGGTTTGTGTTATTGTATAAAGATTTAACTGGAAAAGAAAATAATGGAATATTATATTACAAATTTTAAAATCAGGTGAAAATGTGAAAATAGACGATATCAGAGTGGCAATATTGCGCATCGAGGGAACAAATTGTGAACAGGAGTCATATGATGCTTTCAAAAGATTAGACACAAATCCAGAAATGGTGCATCTCAAGCAACTATTACACATAGATTGTAACAACTCGGAAAAAAGAGATGTTTTTGATTATCAATGTATAATGATACCTGGGGGTTTTTCAGCAGGCGATTATATAAGAGCAGGGGCAATTTTTGCTGCAAGAATTAAAAGTAAGCTGCAAAAACAACTCAAAGATTTTGTTAATTTGGAGTATCCTATTCTAGGAATTTGTAATGGTTTTCAAATATTGATTGAGTTGGGTTTACTACCTGGGATGAAATCATTATTAAGTTCTGTTTCAGAATCGTGTCTTAATATTAACGATTCTAATAAATTTGAATGCCGACCAACATTACTCAGACATGAAAACCACGGAAATTGTATCTTTACAAATAAAATCCCAAATGGGGACATTCGTTTAATTCCAAGTGCCCATGCAGAAGGCAAGTTGATATTTCCATTGGAAAATCAGGATTATTATTTAAAAAAACTTGCGGAAAACGATCAAATAGTATTTAGGTACGTTGATTTAGATGGGGATGAAAAAGGCTATCCCTGGAATCCTAATGGATCAATATCTAATATTGCTGGTATCTGTAACTGCACAGGAAATGTGTTTGGTATGATGCCCCATCCAGAGAGGGCTTTTTTTAGATATCAACATTCAGACTGGACTCGAGAAGGTTTAAATGAATTGGAAGGCGATGGCAGAGTAATCTTTGAGTCAGTTATTGACTATATATCCCATAGGTTTTAATAAAATCGTGAAATTATAAAAGGAAAATATTGAAAATAATAATTGGAATTTTAATTAAATGATAAAATTCAAATAGTGTCAAAACATTCTTTTTTTGGATAGTTCACTTACTCGAAAATAGAACAGGGATGCCACTTGTGATTATCTGTTATCTAACTGCAAGACTTCAAATTTAATTTGGATGGGGAAGCGTGAAGGTGGTGAGGAAAGATGGGAAAATAAGTTACTCCCCCATCCATATGATTTATAACAAATTGTTAGTATATAATACTTTTTATATTATTATTGATTTTTTATAAAATAACTGAATACTTAGTTAATTGGTTTTCAAATCCATTGAATCAAGTATATCCTCAATTTTTGAAAAAACATTTTCGATTGAGACTGAAGCATCGATTATATGCCAATCTTTAACAATACTAAGTGCCTTATTTCTTACATCTACAAATCCTTCGAATGTTTCAAATATTTCCCTTTTATTTCGACCTTCAACACGTTTTAACAAAACTTCTGGGGCGGTGTCCAGAAAAAACATATAATCCGAGGTAGGAACAAATTTTTTAAAAAAATTATAGCCAACTTTTACAAACTTTTTAGGAAGGTATGCAGTACCAACCAGATATCTGACCATAATTATAGTATCATATTTATCAGGATCGTAATATTTTCTTATAGAACGCAATACATCCATCATGTAGAAAATTGATGCTTTAATTTTATTGATTTTTCCCTTTTCAAGAAGGGACTTTTTTGCCTTTTTTCCATAATAATTGTCATCTTCCGGATGTGATCGAATACATACCCTTTCACCTTTTTTCTCATATTTCGTCTTTATCAATTGTGCTTGTGTGTCTTTACCTGACCCATCCAACCCGTCAACGATTACTAATCTCATTTTATTCCCTATGCCAGTAAAAAATAGTACAAAATGCTTGTTAGAAACGGAACTGAAAGATTATCTAATCCCTTTGGAGTCAATCCTTCAACAAAAGTTGAAAGAAAAGAAATAAAAATAATAGTGGATAAATGTATTAAGTCTGGAAAAAATTTTTCATAAAATAATTCTGCAATAATTATCAATAAAAAAGTAAATACAAACATTGAATAAGATCCCATATAGCTTTTTAAATCTCCAAAAATGTTGTATTTCTTTCCCCCATATTTCATACCAATGAGGGAGGCAAATCCATCTCCATAAGACATTGCTAGAATTCCAATTGCAATGATTACTTTATAATCAAAAAAAATGTAAGCCAAGATTGTCCAAGTAATGGCATAATATACAAGTCCCATACCATGACCCGCTTCTGAGGTCTTTCCTCTCAATTTTGAAATCGGAGAATAAGGACTCATTAAAAAGGTAAAAAGTATAAAAGGCCCTGCGGCAAAAAAAGCCATTAATTCCCGTGTTTGAAATACAGGTAAAAGAAAAGCAATGTTTCCAACCATTATGTGTAAAATTTTTCTACTTGCTATTGGATATTTCTTTGAACTTATTTTTTCTGTTAAAATAAGTAAAATTGCTACATAAACGTAAACGCATACAACACCTACGATATCATTTTGAAATATTATTATCACCTTCAGGAGGTTATTGCCCCAATAAGAAAACCAAGCAATCCTAAGAATAAGGCAAATAGTGTTAATTTTCTGTGAAACGAAAGTTTTGGATTTTTATTTATTATCAGTTCTAATGCTGTCCACAATAGCAAAATATCGGTTACAAGAATAAGGAAAAGGTAATAAAAATTATTGTAGTAAAAATCATATTCTCTTACAAAAAAGGGTAAAAAACTAATTAAAATTGCAGTTAAATAAAAAACGGCTGAAATAAAATTACTCACTCTTTCACCCAAATATTTTGGAAATGATTTAACACCAGCTGTTTTGTCTCCCTCAAAGTCCATTACATCTTTCATTATTTCTCTACCAACACCAGAAAGAAAAGCAATTGATGCAACGGTTATAACTGCAGGAGATATACTTAGAGTAAAATTTTTTGTTTGTAGTACTGAGGCTTCCCCAAAAACAAAAGGAATGGCCATTACATAAGCTATGAAAAAATTACCAATGAATTTTATTTTTTTTAGGACTGCATCATAAAAAATTGCAAATATTGCAGTCATTAGAGCAATTACAAAACACGTAAAATTTACAAAAAAAGAGCTAAGAATGCCTAATGGGAAAAAAATCAAAAATAGATATAAGGCTGAATTTTTTGATAAATCCCCTCTTACCAATGGGCGATCAATTCTTTTATTTTTTTTATCTATTTCATAATCATAGTAATCATTTAATGCAAATGTACTTGCCTCAAGAAACAATGCTGTACAAAATGTAAGTATGAAATTTTCAAAATTTGGAGAAGTTTTTTCGGCAATATATGCTCCAATAATAATTGCAATAGCAATCATTACACCATGTTCAAGTCTCATCAATTCCCAAATTGCTTTTAATTTCCGCATTTTGTGTAGATATAAAATTACCAATTATAAACTTTAATTTTTTAAAAAAAACTGTAGATTGAAGCTGGCAGCCATACATTAAATCAAGAGAAGGGGAAATATTAAATGGAAATATCGATTAACAAATAAATGAAAATTATTTTTTCAAATTATTATTAATAAATGTGCTAAATTGCTATTTTTAAAAATAGAGATGATAAATATGTTTTATCTATTTGATAAAAATTCATTATTGATAAGATTTATATTATATTGTTTTATATCATGAAAAATATGTTTGATAATGATATTATGATTAAATCTAGTATCAGCTTATTGGAGGAATTCTATGGCAAAGAGAAGTTTTAAACAAATCGAGGAAGATGAAAAGAAAATTTTAATTCATCTACAAAAAAATGCAAGGGAATCAATAGATGAAATCTCTAAAAAATGCGGCTTTTCTAGACAGAAAGTCTGGAGAATTATTAAAAGACTAGAAGATAACAAAGATATATGGGGTTACAGGGCTGTTGTTGACAATGATAAGCTCGGCGTTCAAAGATATATAATGTTAATCAAAAGATCTGTTGAACCCATTGATGATGCAATTAGCAAGATTATAAATCTTCTTTTACATAGAAGGGGAGAGGAAGTAGGTGTTACTGTAGAAAGTAGTAGCTATCTTCATGGAAGGTATGACTGGATAATTATTTTCACTGCTAAAGATATTCAAACAATGAAAAAATTTACTCATATACTTGAGAAGGAATATAGTTCGGTTATAAGTGAGGTACATGTAATGGAAGATATTTTTCCCATATCTAAATGTGGAATTGTGAATCCTCACAAAGATCAAATCAAAAATTTTGTATAAAAAATTCAGCGAAAATATATCGCTACTTTATTTTTCATTATTTTCAAGTATTACCTTAATGGATTTATCAGCGTTAGCCACTAGAAAAAAACCTTCCTGAGCCTTTTCAAGGGGTAACTTATGAGTTATCATATCTGTTACAATTAACTTTTTAGATCTAATTAATTCAATGGCATCTATGATATCTTTACCAGCCCCTGCATATGTTGAAAAAATTTTAATCTGTTTGTTCCAGACATTAAACAAAGTAAAGGGAATCTCAATTTCTGGCATAGTAGGTGCGAAAAATAAAAGCGTTCCTCCTGGTTCAACGGATTGTATTGCCTGTTTTACAGCATTAATAGCTCCGGTACAGAGAATAACAAAATCAGCCAATCGGCCATCATTGTTCTTTTCGATAATTTTTGTGATGTTTTCTTTTGCATTAATTGCAATATCTGCTCCCATCTTTCTTGCTATCTCGAGTCTATAATTGTTAATATCTGTTGCAAATATTTTTGATGCTCCAAGTGCTCTAGTAAGTTTAATGTTAAGTAAACCTGCAATACCACTTCCCAAAACTAGTACACTTTGTGCGGGTTTAAATTGGGCAATCCTTAATCCGCGGACAACACATGCAAGCGGCTCAATAAATGTCCCCTCATCAAAACTCATTTCATCGGGAAGAAGAAATGTCCCTCTGTCAACGTTAATTGCTGGTATTCTGATATATTCTGCAAACCCGCCCGGATAAAATTTTGTGGAATGCAATGTTCTGCACAGTGTATGCTCGTTGTTAAGACAATATCTGCATACATTACACGGTACATGATGAGTTACAAAGACCCTATCCCCCTTGTTGAATTTATTAACGTTTTCCCCTACTTTTTCAACAAGTCCCGATATCTCATGACCCAATACTATTGGTGCTTTTTTAACACGATACCATTCCATGACATCAGAGCCACAAATACCACTAGCAATTACTTTTACCAAGAGTTCATCATCAGATATTTTAGGAATCTCTTGTTCTTCTATTCGAACGTCATTGTTATTATAGTACATTGCAACTTTCATTTTTACCATGTTATTTCACCTTTATTAATAATCATTTAATAGCTTTTGCCAAAGATAATAAATAACTTTTTATTATTAACCTTAATATAATCTTAGCAGATGAATTAATAGTGGGAGAAAAATGGGATTATTTGGGCCAGAAAAAATAACTTTTACGCTAGAAAAATATGACTACAAGCCAGGTGAAAAAATAACGGGAAATTTAAAACTTAACCTTAAAAAACCATTAACTGCAAGAAAACTTGAGATATCATTGTTAGGTAAAAGAAAAACTACAAGGCATACATCAAAAGCAACTGAAACTCATTATGAAAATGTATATAACTTTAGTTTGCCTCTTGGGGGAGAGCAAGAATATCATCAAGATCAATACAATTTTGAAATAACTATACCTTCAGATATATTAAATGAAAGGAATTTGCTGCAAAAATCACAGGAACAACTAGAAGAAAAACTGGGTGCAGCAGGTACTTTTATCAGTGCTGTTGCGATGGGCGGGCGAAGTTGCATCAATTGGTCAGTTCAAGCTCAACTTGACGTTCCTATGAAACTTGATGTTAAAAAATCTCAGGATATTGTAATATCTAAATAGAAAATAGAAGTTTTTATTTTTTATGTTCCTTACTATGCATTATTACATCAACTGCTGTTTTTAATAGTAAAAATATTACTAATGCAATTTGTGGTATATCTGCCAATAAAAAAATGCTCCCGAGTATTATTGTTAAATGCATTGGGATTATTCGAGCATAGGGTTGAAAAAATATTGTCCCGATATCTTTTTGTTTTTCTTTCACCATGTATTTATTATAAACAAAGGAAAATAAATGATTGATAAATAATAATATCAGCATTGAACTGAAATAAAAATCATTAAAAAATAAGGAAATTGATATTCTACCATCCGATAAGAAATACAAAAAGAATAGATAACCTGCATGAAACATACCATAGTGAAAAATAAAAAATATGGAAGAGAATATTTTTCCAGAAACATATGATCTTCCATCATCACCTGCATTTTATGTTAAAATTTTTACTACATTGAAAAAACCAATTATAATGCTTTGACACCAATAGATGAAAATTATTCTAAAAAAATCCCAGTTTTCAACAAGTGCAATTATTATGATGATTATATTAGTAAATACAAGAAAAAGAAGTGATTTATCATATAAAATTTTTTTAGCTAGCATGGATGGTTTTACATTGACCTGAGTCTTCTGATTCTTTCATCCAGTGGTGGATGCGTTGACCATATTGAATCTCGTAAAGCTCTTTTGAAAGGGTTTGCAATGTAAAGCGGTGCAACTGTTTTTGATCCTTTCGGGTCATCAATGATGTCTCCTTTTATTTTTTCAAGTGCCCTTGCCAGACCTTCAGGATTTCTGGTTAGATATGCACCATTTGAATCAGCAAGGTATTCTCGTTTTCTTGAGATAGCAAGATATGTTAATCTTGAAAAGATCGGTGCTAGAATTATAAAAATAATAGCAATAATTATGATGATTACTCCGCCATCGCCTCCCTTTCTACTTCCCCCTCTGCCACCTCCACTCCAGAATAGCATACGAATAGCAATCTCGGCTAGAAGTGCAATGGCACCAACAACACCTACTGTGACGGTCATAACAAGTATATCGCGGTTTTTAATATGACTCATTTCATGGCCTATTACTCCCTCAAGTTCTTCTTTGTTTAACAATTTTAATGCACCGGTTGTCGCGCATATTATGGCCTCTTCTGGTTTTTTTCCTGTTGCAAAAGCATTAATATCTTTTGAATCCTGTACATAGACTTTTGGAGTTGGAAGCCCAGCAGCGATAGCTATTTCTTCAACCTTATACATTAGTATTTTTTCTTGTTGATTTTGAGGGTTAGCGGGTCTTGCACCAGCAGCGGAAATGACACTTTGAACAGAAAAGGAATAGGTAATCATTATGTAGGCAAACGCAATTATTATTGCAATTGGTGCAGTAAAAATCGGTGGTGCACCGAAAGCATAACCTATGGCAAATATAATACCAAACAAAAGAAAGATCATGAACATACAGATTAAAACAGTGTCTTTCTTGTTTTTGTGTATGTGGTCCTCTATAAGCATTTGTTCTTTCATAATATCAAGCGCTAATAATATTATTTAAAATGCAACCTTTGGTACTTCTCTAGATGCTTCTGGGATTTGTAGCATGTCTTTTGGCTTCTTACCCATTCCACCAGCAACCCATCTGCCTGGGATGACCTCTATTGTATTATTATACAATAGTACTGAATCATTGTAATGTTGTCTGGAATAAGCAATTTTATCCTCAGTATGGGTTAATTCATCTTGCAGGTTAAGGAAATTCTGATTTGCTTTAAGATCAGGATAGCTTTCTGCAACAGCAAACAATGTTTTAAGTGCACCTGTAAGCATGTTATCAGCATTTATGCTATCTTGTGGTGTTTTAGCATTCATTATGCCAGCACGTGCTTTTGTCACACTTTCAAGGGTTTCTCGCTCGTGTTTCATGTATCCTTTAACTGTTTCCATCAGGTTTGGTATGAGATCTGTTCTTCGTTTTAGTTGAACATCAATTTGAGCCCATGAGTTATCTATCCTATTCTCCAATCTAATAATCTTGTTAAAATATCCTAAAATCCATAAAATGATTCCAGCTAGTATCAGTACTACAATTATAATTATCCATATTGTTATATCCATTTTATCACTTTCTTCTAAGTTTTTGTAGGTTAATGATATTTTTTATTTAAAGTTATTCGTGTTTTTAATTTAAAAATAACATAACAATAAAATGATGCTGTCTAAACTTCTGCTAGTATAACTGTATAGTTTTTACCCTATAATTCGGCGCAATTCTCCGATTTCATCAATTTTTATTTGATTTAAACAGATCATACGCCTCTTTGGGAGAAAATTTCCTATGAACTATTGCATTAACTGCCCTTATCATTCCAACAGGATCAGTGCTCTGGAAAACATTTCTTCCCATGTCGACACCTATTGCTCCAGCCTGCAGTGCATCATAAGCCATTTTAAGCGCTTCTTCTTCAGGCTGCTTTTTCCCACCGGCAATTACCACTGGGACAGGACATGTTTCAATTACTTTTTCAAAATCTTTACAGAAATACGTTTTAACTATATGTGCTCCAAGCTCTGCTGCCATCCTCGACGCAAGACTGAGATAACGTTCATCCTTTGCCATATCCTTTCCAACAGCAGTCACTGCCAAAACAGGTATGCCAAAATTTTCCGCCTCGTTAATATATTTTGATATTCCAAGAATGGTATCCCTTTCAAAAGGAGCACCTACAAGAATTGAATATGCGACACCTGCAACGTTGAGTCTTATTGCCTCCTCTATTGATACAGCAGTACCTTCATGAAGTAAATCCTTTCCTACAATACTTGTACCACTGGATACCCTTAAAACAATCGGAATTTTTGCACTAGGATCAATGTAATTACGTAATGCACCTCTTGTGAGCATCAATGTATCAGCATATCTAATTAGAGGTTCTGTTGTTGTCTTTATATTCTCAAGTCCTGTAGTCGGACCCATAAAGTATCCATGATCAACTGCAAGCATTACTGTGTGGCCATCTTTTGGATTAATTATTTTTGAAAGTCTGTTCTTCATTCCCCAATCCATAAATGACTAGCCTCCGAAAGGTCAGAAAGTAAAACACTATTATATATGTTATCCTCTCTGAATTAAAAATGGTAAGTATTCCGTGCTTTTTTATAGACAAATGTTGTTTCGAAAAAACAATGACCTATGAAACAGTATTTAATCAAAAAAGGGAATGCGCGGTTCCAAAAAAAATAATTCAGAAGTTAAATGAAATAACCAGTAACAATGTTTCAACCAAAGAAGTTGATAGAGTTAGTTATTCTAAGGACTATATGCCAATTACTTTGAGATGGATTTTAGATGGAAAACTTCCGGCACTTCCAGATTGCATAGTTTGGCCTGAAAATACCACTCAAGTTTCTGAAATATTGAAAATTGCAAACAACGAAAAAATTCCTGTAATTCCTTATGGTGACGGTTCAGGAGTTTTAGGCGGATCAATACCAGTGCAAGGAGGCATGATTTTAGATTTAAAAAAGATGGATAAAGTAATAGAAATTGACGATTCAAGTCTTTTGGCAACTGTTCAAACTGGGATAAACGGTATGAATTTTGAAAGATATCTCAATCAACACAGTTATACCATGGGCCATATTCCCCAATCTCTATATTGTTCAAGTCTGGGTGGTTGGATTGCATGTAAGGCAGCAGGACAATTTTCTACAAAATATGGAAAAATTGAAGATATCCTGGTGGCGCTTGAAGCTGTTCTTCCAGATGGAAGTGTTATTAGGTCAAAAAAAGTACCTAGATCTTCTACAGGACCTTCAGTAGAAAGATTATTTTTAGGTTCAGAAGGGCAATTTGGAATCGTCACCGAAGCAACTTTTAAAATCTGGCCATATCCAGAAAAACAAATCTTAGAATCTTATGTATTTTCAGAACTTTCCGATGCTCTAGAATCTGTTAGAAATATTATGAGAAAAAATGTATATCCTGCCGTAATTAGAGTATATGATAAAAACGAAACTTTACGCCATTTTTACGATACTCCAAACGTAAAAGACAAAGTAATGTTAATTCTTCTTATGGAAGGCGATGAAAAATTGGTGGAACTTGAGGATAATATCAGCAGTTATATATGTAAATCAAAAGGGGCAAAATCCTGTGGAGAAAAACCTGTTAAACATTGGTTGGAAACCCGTTTTAATGTCAGGGAATCATCAGATTTCACACCAAAGGGATTTGTTTTTGATACTGTTGAGGTATCTGTAAGTTGGAAATATGCTCTAGAATTTTATAATAAAATGATTGAATCCATGAGGGAAATAAAAGGAGTGGTAGTGGCATCAGCGCATTCATCACATTTCTATCCACAAGGAGTTTGCTTTTATTTCACATTTGGCGGTGTGCCCCCAAAGAATGTTGAGCCATTTAATTTTTATCAATCTGTATGGGATAATATGATGAAAACTTGTATTGATCAACATGGTTCTATTAGTCATCATCATGGAATAGGACTTATCCGTTCCAAATGGTTATCTAAAGAGATGGGTGATCGTTTCAATTTATTAAAAAAAATTAAACATGCAATAGATCCAAATAATATTATGAATCCGGGTAAAATGGGGATTAATAATGAATATCAGTAAAAAATATGCCTGGATTATGGATTCTTTAAGTCACACACCGTTTTCTGTTAAAGCAAGAGCGATGAAACATTTTCTTACTGGTAAAAAGGAATATCTTCCTAAAAAAAATACTAATGCCGATATTGAATCCATAGTCAAATGCTCTTTATGCCCAAATATGTGTCGTTTTGACTGTCCTGTGTCTGAAGCAGAAAAAAATGAGACCCTTTCCCCCTCTGCACGAGCTCGTATTGCGTATCTTTTTGAAATGGGGTTTTTGGAAGGTGAAGTTGTGGCAGACACTCTCTATAGTTGTTGTAACTGCGATGCGTGTCGTCAATGGTGTCCATTTGAATTTTCCTTCGGGGATATCTTACAGGGAGTTCATCGCGATCTGGTTGAGGAAAATAATTTGCCAAAACAGGTTTTTGATTTAAGGGATACAATTGAAAAAAAGCATGTTTCCGACGATAAATCTTTTAATATCGTTGGAAAACATAAGGGGGATTTACTTTATTTTATGGGTTGCACCGTTATGTCCAAGCATGAAAGTATTGCAGTGGCCATGACAAAAATAATGGAAAAAGCAGGGGAAAAATGGGCAATTTTAGAAGATGAGTGGTGTTGCGGTGCACCATTATACAACCTTGGTTTTATTGATGATTTTGTAGAAATTGCTGAAATAAATTTACATAAAATTAGAGAAACTGGTTGTAAAGAACTAATCTGTAGCTGCCCAACATGTGCATACATATTTAAGGAAATTTATCCTAAATTTAAACTTAATATAAACGTAAAAATTCTTCATGCAACCGAGTATCTGGCTAGATCGGAGAAATCATATAAAATTTCTAAAGAATTTGAAAAAAATTATGTTTATCATGATCCGTGCACACTTGTTAGAAAACTTGGAATTGTTGAACAACCCAGATATGTTTTGAATAACATCAAAGAATTGACATTAAAAGAATCATATTTTCATGGTAAAGACACTCAGTGTTGTGGTCGTGGTGGAAGCATGGGAAGAACCCATCCAGGTATTTCAGAAAAAATTACAAAAAAACGTCTTGAAGAGCTCAGCAAATATGCAGATTCTATAATAACAGCGTGCCCCACTTGCAAATCGGCTTTTTCAGATCTTGGAGGAGAAGTTTATGATATCTCTGAATTAATCTATGCCGGATGTAAAACTGATGAAAGACAGTAAGATTAAAAGAGAGCTAATCAAATCCTTTAAGAAACATAGACTAGAAAATATTTCTATAAAATTAAATGAAAAAATAGTATTTTTAGAAGGTACAATCGACTCTTATGAGAAATACATTATTGCGGGTCATCTAGCTGGTAGAAATAGTATTATTCGTGGTGTTGTAAATAACATCAGCTATCCAGAAAAAAAGAAAACTCAGAAAAAAAAAGGTAAAGATGAGTTTATCGGTTCAGCTGATGTTGTAATTGTTGGAGGAGGAATAACAGGATGTTCAATTGCTCGCGAACTTTCAAAATACAAGCTTAAAATCGTTATTATTGAAAAAGATGAAGATGTTTCTTGCGGTGCAACAAAAGCCAATAATGCCATGGTTCATTCGGGAATTGGAGAGGAGCCGGGAACACTCAAACAGAAATTATGCGTACAAGGGCATTTTCTTTTTGAAAAACTTTCAAAGCAACTTAGTGTACCATACCGCCAATGTGGGATGTTAATTGTTATTACAAAAGACTCTTTAGAGGATTTAAAATTACCATCATTTTTATCAAATTTTCTTGCTAAGTATGTAATTCCTTATATAATCCTAAGGAGAGGTAAAAAAATTAAGGTTCCATTGGAGAAAATTTCCAGAATGAAAATTCTTGAAATTGAACCACAGCTTACAGATAGAACAATTTTGGGAATTTCATCTCCTACGTATGGAGTAACATCTCCTTATGAATTTTGTATCGCCCTTGCAGAGAATGCAGTTGAAAATGGAGTAGATATAAGATTAAATACAGAAGTTGTTGGAATAGAATTAGAAGAAAATCGAATTAGAAATGTAATTACCACTGAAGGAAAAATCAGAACTGGTTGGGTTATCAATGCTGCTGGAGTAAATGCAGATGAAATTGCAGAAGTGGCTAAAGATAGATTCTACACCATCCATCCACGGAAAGGTTCAACATTACTTTTTGATAAGTCAAATGCCGGTTACATATCTCACAATTTATCTTTCTTCCAATTTCCTATGAAGGAGCATACGAAGGGAGGAGGTGCAATGGTAACTACCCATGGAAATATCCAGTGGGGTCCTACAGCAATTGAAATTCCAGATAAGGACGATTTATCCGTATCAAAAGATGAGATTTATGACATATTTGAAAAATATTCAAGATTACTTCCAAATTTTAGTAAAAAATCAATAATTGCTTATTTTGCAGGTATCCGCTCGGCAACATTTACAGAAGATTTTATCATTGAAGCATCAAAAAAAATAAAGGGATTGATCCATGTAGCAGGAATTCAATCACCCGGCATTGCTGCATCGCCAGCAATAGCAATGATGGTAGCAGACATTTTAAAAAATGAGGGTTTAACTCTAACTGATAATCCAAAATTTGAACCTTTACGTAAAAATCATCTAATTATTAGAGAACTAGATTTTGAAAAGCGAAAAAAGATAATTGAGAAAAATCCCTTGTACGGAAGAATTGTATGTCGTTGCGAAGAGGTAACTGAAGGTGAAATAGTGGATGCGATTCATTCTAATATTCCTGCAAAAAGTCTCGATGCCATTAAGCGACGAACCAGAGCGGGGATGGGGCGATGCCAGGCAGGTTTCTGTCTACCAAGAGTTGCAAAGATTCTTTCAAGGGAAACAGGAAAACCTATTGAAAAAATAATGAAGAATTCTAAAGAATCACAATTGTTTATTGGTAAATCAAAGTGTCTTTTGGAGGAAACTGATGGAGACTGATGTTGTTGTGATTGGTGGTGGGCCAGCAGGTCTGGCAGCGGCTGCAATTGCATCTCAGCAACAAGTTGATGTTACTATTTTCGAACGGGCAAGGGAACTTGGTGGAATCCTTCCACAATGTATTCACAATGGATTTGGAAATTTTATATTTAATAAAATGCTTACGGGCCCTGAATATGCCCAGCATTACATTGATTTGGTCAAAAAACTGAAAATTCACATTAAAACCGATACAACTGTTTTGAAAATTACAAAAGATAAACAAATCATTGCTACGAATTCTAAAGATGGCCTTTTTAAAATCAAAACAAAATCAATTATCCTTGCGATGGGATGTCGCGAAAGAACCCGTTCCCAAATTCTTCTGCCCGGATCACGTCCCGCTGGTATTTATACTGCTGGGACAACTCAGAGATTGATAAATGTCGATGGAATAATGCTTGGAAGTAAAATTGTGATTTTAGGGTCAGGGGATGTAGGTTTGATTATGGCCCGCCGTTTCATTTTAGAAGGAGCAGAAGTAAAGGGAGTTTTTGAGATTCTTCCGCATCCTGGTGGGCTTACTAGAAATATTGTACAATGCCTGGAAGATTTCGACATTCCATTGAATCTGTGTCATACGATAACAGAAATACACGGAAAAAAACGTGTAACTGGTGTAACGGTAGCAGAAATTGATAGGTCTACTTTCAATCCAAAAAAAGGAACTGAGTTTTTTATTCCTTGCGATACATTGGTTATTGCTGTTGGGTTAATTCCAGAGAATGAATTGTCAAAACAAGTTAATATTTCAATGGGTCCAAACACAGGGGGTCCAGTTGTTGATAACAATATGCAGACTTCCGAAGCTGGTGTTTTTGCCTGTGGCAATGTTGTTCATGTTCATGATTTAGTAGATGATGTAACAATTTCATCAGAATTAGCAGGAAAGGCTGCTGCGGAATATGTAAAAAATCAAATCAAAGAAGGCGCTCTTAAGTCAATACATCCTGGGAAAAATGTTTTTTATGTTGTTCCACAGCACATTAGATGCGACTTGAAATCTTCGGTAACTCTTTATTTTAGGGTAAAAAACATAATGAAGAATGCGGAGATTAAGTTAACTGAAAAAAATTATATAGTCGCACAAAAAAAAGAGCGAATTGTAAAACCTCCAGAAATAGTGAAAATTGATATTTTACCTGAGGAAGCAAATAAAATCAAACAAAGTGTTGAAGTTAGTGTTGAGGGGGAATTATTTTGATTACAAAAAAAATCACGTGTATTTGCTGTCCTCTAGGTTGCAGTGTCAATGTGATTATTAACGGGGATAATTATCAGGTGATTGGGGAACAATGTAAAAGAGGAAAAGATTATGCTATTCAGGAGGTAAAAGACCCGAGACGAGTATTGACAACGACTGTAAAAATTAATTTTGGTATACAAAAAATGCTTCCTGTAAAAAGTAAAAACGAGGTTCCCAAAAACCTCTTAAATGAATGCGTAAAAATTTTGTCAAAAGTAGTTGTCGAAGCACCGATAAGATGTGGAGACGTTGTCTATAAAAATATACATGATACTAGGATTGATATTATCGCAACCCGTGACATGGAGAGGGTGTAAAATGAACAAATACATTATAGCAGTAGATGAAGGAACGACTGGAATTAGGGCAATCATTTTTGATAAAAATGCAGAAATTGTTGCCCAGTCTTATGAGAAAATAAGCCAATATTTTCCTCATCCAGGTTGGTGCGAACAAGATGGAAGGGAAATTTGGGAAAAATGCTTAATAGTTATTAGAAATGTATTAAAATCTTCAAAAATCAAACCAGAGCAAATATCCGCCATTGGTATTTCTTCTCAACGTTCCTCTAATCTTTTATGGGACAAAACAAATGGAAAACCGGTGTATAATGTAATTACTTGGCAGGATACTAGAACAGCTGAGATCTGTGCAGAAAAAGATAATGCATTCAAAATGAAATCAATTCGCGCATTAGGAAAATTTACAAAGGCAATATCTTCAGTTGCAACTGGAATCAGAAAAACAACTGCCGGTGCGCGTCTTATAACAACAGCAACGCTTTCTTTTCCAACTGCTTCGTCATTAGCTCATACAAAGTGGATATTTGATAATATTGATAAATCAAAGGAGTTAGAAAACAAAGGAAATCTTCTAAATGGAACAATTGACACGTGGCTAATTTGGAATCTGACTGGTGGAAAAGTCCACGCAACAGATTATTCAAATGCTAGCTCCACAGGCATGTTTGATTCATTCAAGTTACAATGGAGTAATTTTTTTCTGGATTTGTTTGATGTTAATAGTGACATACTTCCAGAGGTTTTTGAAACCAATGGCGATTTTGGGGTAACCAGCAAAGCAATCTTTGGTTGCGAAATTCCGATTCGATGCTCGGTTGCTGATCAACAATCATCGTTATTTGCAGCAGGATGTTTTAAGCCCGGTGATGTGAAACTGACCAATGGAACAGGGAGTTTTATCGATATGAATGTAGGTTACAAACCATCTCCATCCCTTAATAAACTTATACCGTTAATTGCCTGGAGGTTGAATAATCGTACAACTTTTATGCTAGAGGGGATGGTGAATACAACTGGGGCTGCGGTTCAATGGCTAAAAGAAAATCTTTCAATAATTGATAGAGAGGAGGATAGTGAAAAAATGGCATATAAAGTCGAAGATACTGGCGGAGTCTATTTCGTACCAGCTTTCACTGGTCTTTCCTCGCCTTACTGGGATCCCCATGCTTCTGGGATAGTTATTGGTTTAAACAGAAGAACTACTAGAGAACATATAGTAAGGGCTGCTTTAGAAGGGATAGCATTCCGGTGTAAAGATGTAATTCAGGCGATAGAGAAATCTTCGGGATTGGATATATCCTTAATTAGAGCCGATGGTGGAGCATCAAAAAATAATTTTCTTTTACAGTTTATTGCAGATATGCTAAATGTAGAAGTCGAAAGACCCGTTATGCTTGATGGAACTGCCTTAGGCGCTGCATATTTTGCAGGCCTGGGATCAGGATATTGGGATTCGATTGATGAACTTTTAAAAACAAGAAAACTAGATAAAACATTCGTACCTTTGATGAAAAAAGAAAAACGTGAAATGCTTTACTCCGTCTGGAAAGATGCTGTTGGAAGATCTTTGATGTGGCGAAAAGAAAAATAATTTTGATAAATTGTTTAATTTATCGGGCAAATCTTTTATGCAATGTTGTATTACCAGATTCAAACATTGGGGAGGCAGAAAATGTCTATATTAGAAAATTTGGAACCCAAACTTCTTTGGAAACGGTTTGAAGAAATCAGCAAGATACCAAGATGCTCCAAACACGAAGATAAGATTCGACAATATCTTCTTGACTTTGCCAAGCAAGAGAAATTGAAATCAAAAACTGACAAGTCGGGAAATGTAGTTATTTCAAAGCCGGCATCGCCTGGAATGGAAAATAAACCGACGATTGTTTTACAAAGTCATATGGATATGGTTTGTGAAAAAAATAGTGATGTCGATCATGATTTTAATAAAGATCCAATAAAATTGAAACGCAGTGGAGACATTCTTACAGCAGATGGTACGACTTTGGGCGCAGACGATGGTATAGGTGTAGCCACAACTCTTGCAATTCTTGAAAATAGTAAACTCAAGCATGGTCCAATTGAGGTACTATTCACCGTAGATGAGGAAACGGGCCTTACAGGTGCGTTTGCGTTAGAAAATGATATGCTAACCGGAAAAATAATGTTAAATATCGATAGTGAAGATTTTGGCGTAATAACGGTTGGCTGTGCAGGCGGCGGAGAATCAAAAATTACCCTTCCCCTTAAAAAACAATCCGTCGACAAAAATTTATTACACTTGCAAATCAAGATTTCAGGATTGCGTGGCGGGCACTCGGGCGTTGACATTCACGAACAGAGAGGTAATGCAATAAAAATACTTGCGCGAATATTGTGGAAGACATCAAAAAAACACGCATTTTTATTGTCAGATATAAGAGGTGGAGATAAGCACAATGCCATTCCCCGCGAATCAACAGCAACAGTCTTTATAAAAAAAGAAGACAAAAAATCATTTATTTCAAATCTGAAAGATGAAACAAAAATTATTTTGGATGAAATAAAACCTATTGATCCAGGTTTAAAAGTTGATGTAAAAGATATCGACTCTGGACAAAGTGTCTTAGATGAGCAGTCTCAACTTAGATTATTGAATCTTATTCATGGTCTCCCTCATGGTGTTCATAAGATGAACTATGACATTTCTCGACTTGTTGATACATCTACCAACCTTGCAACTCTTAAAATTGAAAAAGACAAGGCACTTGTGAACTTAAGTTCAAGAAGCTCGATAGGATCGGCTCTTCAGGATATGCGAGACAGAATCCGCTCTGTTGCAGAGCTGTCTGGAGCAAAGGTAGATGAAGATACACCTTACCCTGGATGGAAGCCAAATCTTGATTCTAAATTGCTAAAAAAATCTAAACAGATTTTCAAGGAAATGTATGGTAAAGATCCTGTTGTAGAGGCAATTCACGCGGGTCTAGAATGTGGAATAATAGGTGAAAAATTTCCTGGAATGGATATGATTTCAATTGGTCCAACTATTAAATATCCACATTCTCCAGAGGAGCAAGTTCACATTAGTACAGTTGAGAAGTTTTTTGATTATGTTGTAAAAATTCTCCAATCTGTATAATTTCTTACTTTTTCTTTTATACTTTCAATTTCGATATTAAGATTAGATATTTTTTGTAACGAAATTTATAAAATTATTGAATTTCTTAATTAAAAATGGATTAATAATATAACTTTAACCTATTTGGTCATATTTATAATAAATCAAGGAAAAATTTAAATTGCGCTATGACATTACATATCATTAGTTAACTATTGGAGGAGATACTTATGAAAAATTATTCTGTAAAAAAAATGATGCTAGCAATAATTCCATTCATTATGCTAACGCAGGCAATCATTATACCTGTAATGTCAACCCCAGAAAATACCGAAAATAATACTACTTTAAAAATCAAAATTTGGGATACAGTTAAAGGTCAAGTTACTGAACATGAAATTACTCCTGAGATAATGAAAACATTTATTTCTCTAGTTACGGAAGAAAAGTTAGTCAATTCGTTTGGAGATGCCGTAAAAAATAAGCTCGAAATTCTAGAAAATATTGGTTTGGTCGAATCTAGTACTAAAAACCACATAAATAGACTATTAAATAAAATTCCAAACTTTGAAAATGGTCAAAGATTTTTGCCAAGGTCAAGAGCACTTTTTGATTTGTTTAACTTTTTCAATGGCGTGCTAGTTGGTTTAAAAGGGCAAAAAGACAATTCGTTCTTAGATTTACCGGTCTATCAGTTTCCGTTTATAAATAGCACAATTACCGCATTGTTTTCAGTGTTTGGTCAATATTCTGGAGAAGGGTTTATTTTTACGTTGGGGACACTGGGTTTTAAATATATTTATGATTTTAATATGACCAAATATGGATTTCCTCCATTTCCAAATATTAAAGGTTCGCTTATAGGTTTTACAGGAGTTATTTTAGAAGCGGAAGTCGGGGACCAACTTGGAGAACAATACGAGGGTTCTTATGTCATTGCAGCAGGAATGAGTATTCTTACGGTATGGAATAATGCATAAAAAATGAAAGAGAATTAAAAAGGAAAATTAAAACATATTATTCTTTTTTTCTTGGCAACATCTCTTAAAATTTTTTTCCCTCACTATCTCATTCTTTCTTTTCGTAAACGTAACATCTTTTTTGTCAATTTTGGGATTAGTGTGGAAGTATTTTTTGTTATTTGGAGTTTTATATCTGGGTCTCATTTGCATCAGGATAGATTTTTTCTCATTATGTTTTATTTCTAATTTGAATTAAACTGTCGAATTTAATTAAAAAATAAACTAATTTGGCAATCTTCCACCGATTCTAAGGCTTGGATCGCCAAGAAGAACCCATTGCTGTACAGTTTTTGGATGGCCTGCACCAAGGTCCCCCATATCAAAAGTATTTATGTAGCTTGAAAGTGTCGATGTATATGCGTCTCCTAAAATTTCTTTTCCCTCTTCCCCGTATTGTCTGAAGAATTCAATGGTAATCCAAGAATCTCCGCCACCTGAGGTGCACATCTTTCCTGGCATTCCATATCCCAGTCCGGTATTTCCCATTGTGGCAATTGCTCCGCCATCTGGCCTACTTATCAAAAACCAGCTGAAAGTTTCGGGAACGGCTGCTCCATATGTCCAAAGAGAACTTTTCGGTAGATTCAGCCCCTTAAAAATATATGGCATTATATCCAGAAAAGCAGGAATCATTGAAACATTAAACTGACTGTTATGACATCCTCCAATAACTGCGATTGGTAATTTTTCCCCATTTTTTAATTGATCCATGGGAAAGAGAGGGAATCTCAAAAACGGAGGTTTGGGATAAAAATTCAAAGAAGTTACTCTTAATCCTGTAAAACTTGCACCGTCTCTATTTCCAGGTACTCCTGGAAAGTGATCAGCCCAAACATTCGGACTTCCATGTCCTGATAAAAATAAAAAACCACATCCTTGGCTTACTGCCTTAATAACGTCAGATTCTCCTGTTAGATTACCGTTTGAAGCCCAAAGTATCTCCCTTTGGAAATCTGAGGGCATATAGTAAAGTGCTCCACCTCTTCCAAGTAATTCTTTTTCCCCTGTAGTCCACTCTCCCTCATAGTACATTTCTGTATTATTTCTCCAAGCCCAGAATACTGTTTCTCCAAGTTCATTATCAATCCAAACATGTATGTTTGTAATATTACCATATGGTTGAGGATCGTATGATTTGCCTCTTATGGTTAATATACCATTAATGTAACTCATGTTTGCCCATGGGTTAAAATCGTTACAATAAGCCTTGCCTTCTCCGGGGCAGAAGAAATAATCTGTATTTCCCAAAACATTTCCCTCAGAAACAGTAACAATTTCAGCAATTGGTGGTGCAGGATAACCATTTTTTATCTCAGGTTTAAGGTTATCATCATGATTAAATGTAACATTAGTAGGAACTGATCGATCGATAGTAATATTTATTATATCAATAGGACCAGATATTAGATCTACATTTGTGCTCTGAGCATGAATTGTGTAACTACCTTCAGGTAATTCAGAGGTGTCCCATGTAATATTTAGATCTTGCTGATCTAGAAAACCATCCCCTGATACAACAATCATCTTCTTAAACCAAGACGGATCACAAGGGCTTTTTTCGTAATTTATTATCTTATTTACAACCGTTTCAACTTCCTTTACATTTACGCAAGCTAAACGACCTAGAGATACATCTGGTAGTAAGTCAATTCCAGTGTCATTTTCTATTCCGGGTCGGTTCCATGCAAAGAAGATATCATCGCCATTAGGATCCCAATCTTCAAAAGTGCGACCTAAAGTACTATCATATTTCCAGATATCTGCATAATAAAGATCACTTATTACACCTGGGTCGTGAATTGATGATGCCAGTGGATATTTTGGGTTATCGTAAACATTTGTGTATCTTACTGGTACATTCCAGTCTTTTGAGCCCCGGTTATCGTCGTCCTTTGGAGTGGCCCAAATAACGGAATTTAATCCTCCCACCAGCAGGACATATTTTATGTTCCACTCATCGAATGCTTCTGCTATAAAATATTTTATCTTTTCTGGTTTATCCCTGCCTTGAAAATCTTTGTAAATGTCCTCTGTGGTTTTAAGAACAGTTGAAACCCCAAAACTAATTTTATGATTTATAAGAGGTTGCAGCGCCTGCGAAAATTTTGAGGG
Organism: Thermoplasmatota archaeon; assembly: GCA_016936135.1. Lineage (GTDB taxonomy): Archaea > Thermoplasmatota > E2 > DHVEG-1 > DHVEG-1 > JAFGPP01. The sequence continues at coordinate 3,321 of JAFGPP010000040.1, read as the reverse complement.
TGCAATTATTAACAACTCATATTCGCTTTCAGATGTAATGTAACTTGTTGGGTGGTCGTATGTTATCGCTATATCAAAGTCATCACAAAATATTATTTCGTCTTCAATAGAGTTATATCTTAAAGGAAATAAGTCAACAATAAGTTGAGTTGAGTGTTTCATATCTGAGTTGAGTCCACATCCAATTTTATATGAATACCAAGAGGCTGGAAAGAGTGACGATGTTGGTTTTTGTTTATCATTGTGGGTTGATATCTGAATGTCAGTGTCGATTAATAGTTGGGGTGCGGGTGATATTTCTAAGTTTATAGTCAAAGGTTGAGTTATTACATTTTTAGGGTCAATTGCGACATCTATATTTTTTGAGCCAAAAGGTAATTCGAAAATTTTTTGCTTTTTGGGAAGTATTGGTTCATTTGGCTTCATCACATAGAGTTCCTCATCTTCAAAATAATACCTTGCATAATTGTTTTCGATTGCACAGTTAGGGGATGGTATTTTTACATTCATTTTTTCTGATACAAAGGAAAAGTTTTGGTTATTTGCTGTTTCTTTTGTTGTAGCAACTACCGTCAATCCACTAAGCACTAGCATACCTAATATCAAGATTGATAAGATTTTATTCATTTTAATCAATTTGAAATATATCATATAACTTATATAAATTAATTGTCCGATAAAGAATTTTTAATCTTTGAAGCTAATATAAAACATAAATTCAATTAAAATTGATAATAAATTGGTCCTAATTTAAAAAACGTATTTAATTTAAATAAATTATGCCAAAATTTAATCTTAAATAATTACAAAGGGACCCAACACAAACCCCTCAAAATCTTTTGAAATACTTTCTGTATTGTCAGCTTTCATGCTAACTGAAATTTCAATAGGTCCCAAACCAAAAATTTTTTCATCGGTTGAAATGGAGTAGACACTATCAACCTGAAGAGTCGATATAGTTCCACTAGTATCAACATTTAATAATTTGAAAAAACCTCCTTTTAGAACTATGTCCCAATCAACATTTTTTGCGTCTTCATCTCCACTATTTTTTATGTTCACTGTTACAATTTCATAACCACCGGTTATGCCTTCAATAGCAAGGGCTGAATTTTTTACGTATAAATTAATTGAAGCAATATTTGAATAGAATTCACCATCATAACTTCTAGCTTCTATATTGTGCATTCCGTTGATTACCGTTATTGTATCCCAATTATAATTCCAATTTGTTGTACCTGTTGCTGTTAACCAATTTCCATTATCAATTTTGACTTCAACTTTTTGCACAGTTCCATCGGTATCATTTGCATTTCCAATTATTGATACCATACCACTGACATCATATCCATTTATTGGGGAGGTAATATCAACAGCTGGTATTGAATATCCATAAGTTTTGAAACAAAAATCGGCCCAATCTCGGGGTTGATCTTTAATATACTGTTTACCTCGATCATATGGGTCGTCTCCAGGGTTTCTCTGATCATAACCCCACCAAAAATAAGGTTTCATTTCGTCACCTGATGCTGGGGACCAAACAATAAAATATGTCGACCCGGGAATAACATTAATATCAGGAAATTCTGCCTTAATCCATCCGCCCTCAGGTCGAAGTTTTATTTCTGAAGTAGAAATAACGATTGAAGTAATATCATTTCCCTCAAGCGAACTTCTAATAGAGATTTTGAGGCTATTTGGAGGGGATTCATTTTTAAAACCAAAGACTTCGATCCTTGTTAAAACATTTAATTTTGGTTTAAACGACTGTGCAAGTTTTCCGGAATAGCAAGTTCCCCAGTAATTTCCAGAGCATGTAGGTTGTTGTTGATCAAGTTTATCTTCCACAAAAGTAACTTCTTCAGCAATTGAAATAATACTTAACAATATTGAGGCAGATAATATTGCGCATAAGAATTTTCTTTCCATTAAACACCCCCTAAGTTTCATTTTAAATATTTCATTTCGATATAAAGTTTATTGTATTGTATTTAACTTAGAGCAGTTTTATCCCCTTAGTAAAAACAAAAAGATTTTGAGTATTTTCGGTATGCTGAATTAGTCAATATAGGATAATCGTAAGATATGAATTTTTAGCACGTTATGGGCCTTATAAATCTAAAAAAGGCGATTATGAAATTAAAATGATTGGAAATTTAGTTACAGATTTCCCCATATTTTAATAGGATGCTTTCTGTTTACAATCACAATGAAAAACCAAATTCCAGATTTGTTACAAAAAGAACTAATCCGGGATCAACATAATGAAATTGATGCTTATTACATATATAGTAAACTTTCAACGAAAACAAAAGATACGCATAACGCTGAAATCCTTCTTTCCATTGCCTTGGATGAAATGGAGCATTATAAAATAATTAAAAATTATACTAAAAAGGAGGTAAAACCATCAAAAGTTAAAATTTTCCTATTTATTCTTATAGCTAGATTACTTGGTTTTACCTTTGCCTTGAAGCTTCTAGAAAAAGCTGAACAAAAAGCTCAGGATGCATATAAAAAAATTGGAGAGTCTTATCCAAAATTAAAAGAAATTACTCGTGATGAAGAACGTCATGAACTAGAACTTATTGATATGCTGAATGAGGAAAGATTGACATATATTGGCTCAGTTGTCCTTGGGCTAAACGATGCACTGGTGGAGTTAACAGGGGCTCTAGCTGGTTTTACATTTGCGTTACAAAATTCAAAAATAATTGGTGTTTTAGGACTTATCACAGGTATTGCGGCCTCTCTATCCATGGGTGCGAGCGAATATTTATCTTCAAAACATGAAGAACAAAAAAACCCCGTAAGGGCTGCTGGATATACAGCGATAGCATATATCATGACAGTCATTTTTTTAATTTTTCCGTTTCTTGTATTTGTGGACCCCTTTGCAAGCTTAATTTTAACTTTGGTTATCTCTATTGGAATTATCGCCGTATTTAATTTTTATGTTGCAGTAGCTAAGGATTTTTCCTTCAAAAATAGATTCATAGAGATGGCTGGTATTAGTCTTGGTGTTGCAGGAGCTTCATTTCTTATTGGTGTTCTAGTGAAGACAACATTGGGTGCAGAGATCTAAAAATTGATGCATTTGAAATTTTCTTATGTTTGGTTAGACATTATCTAAGATTTTGTCAGAATAATACATATTTCCTTAATTATTAGACAGTCTAAAAACAAGAAAAAATATTAATAGATTAATTTTATTTTTTCCGATAAATGCGGATATGATCTAGTGGTTATGATAGTGGCTTCCCAAGCCACTTACCCGGGTTCGAATCCCGGTCTCCGCATATAATAATTGAAACTTATGTT